>JAZNUW010000036.1:0-4685 GCA_045592465.1 Acutalibacteraceae bacterium
TTCCAGGCAAGACGTGCATCAATCCGTTATAAGAACGGCCCGAAGGAAAAGGCTCAGCTTGTGCACACTCTCAACGGTTCAGGTGTTGCTATCGGCAGAACAACTGCAGCTATTCTTGAAAACTATCAGAATGAAGACGGCAGTGTTACAATTCCTGAGGTTCTTATTCCCTATATGGGCACAGATATAATCAGATAATTGCAGCACATCACACTGTGCATCAAAAAAATAAAAAAACAGCAGGTCACTACCATTCGGTAGTGACCTGCATTATTATAGACTGTCAACTGAAATTAAAATTCCATTCTTGATTCAATATATGAAACAAGCTCATCAATCTTAACTCTTTCCTGCTGCATTGTGTCTCTGTCACGAACAGTTACACAGCCGTCTTCTGCACTTTCGAAGTCATAAGTGATGCAGAAGGGAGTACCGATTTCATCCTGGCGGCGATAACGCTTACCGATTGAGCCTGCATCGTCGTACTCTGCCATAAACTTCTTCTGAAGCATGTGGAACACTTCTGTTGCACCGTCATTCAGCTTCTTTGAAAGAGGAAGAACTGCTGCCTTGATGGGAGCAAGTGCAGGATGGAAGTGAAGCACAACTCTTGTGTCATTCTTTTCTGCGTCAACAACCTCTTCGTCATAAGCCTCTGTCATAACTGCAAGGAAGAGTCTTTCAACACCGAGTGAGGGCTCGATAACATAAGGAATATATCTTTCGTTTGTTGTGGGATCGAAATAGTCAAGAGTTTTGCCTGAAACGTTAGTGTGCTGAGTGAGGTCATAGTCTGTTCTGTCTGCTACGCCCCAGAGCTCGCCCCAACCGAAGGGGAAGAGATATTCGAAGTCTGTGGTAGCCTTTGAATAGAAGCAAAGCTCCTCTGCATCGTGGTCGCGCAGTCTCACATTTTCAGCCTTGAGGCCGATGCTGTAAAGCCAATCGCGGCAATAGCTTCTCCAGTAATCAAACCATTCAAGGTCTGTGCCGGGCTTGCAGAAGAATTCAAGCTCCATCTGCTCGAATTCACGCACACGGAAAATAAAGTTACCGGGAGTGATTTCGTTACGGAATGACTTACCGATCTGTGCAACACCGAAGGGGATCTTTCTTCTGGTGGTACGCTGGATATTTGCAAAGTTTACGAAGATACCCTGAGCAGTTTCGGGTCTGAGATAAAGCTCGTTTTTGCTGTCTTCAGTTACACCCTGAAATGTCTTGAACATAAGGTTAAACTGACGGATATCTGTGAAGTTGTGCTTTCCGCAGTCGGGACAGGGAATAGCTTTTTCTTTTATGTAAGCTGTCATTTCTTCGTTTGACCAGCCGGCAACGTTGGTACCGTCAAAATCTTCGATAAGGTTGTCAGCTCTGTGTCTGGTTTTGCATTCCTTACAGTCCATAAGGGGGTCTGAGAAACCGCCGAGATGTCCTGATGCAACCCAGGTCTGGGGATTCATAAGAATTGCTGAGTCAAGACCCACGTTATAGGGATTTTCCTGAACGAATTTCTTGAGCCATGCCTTTTTGATGTTGCTCTTGAGCTCTGCGCCGAGAGGGCCGTAGTCCCATGTGTTTGCAAGACCGCCGTAAATTTCACTGCCTGCATAAACAAAACCTCTGCCTTTACAAAGGGCAACGAGTTTTTCCATTGTTTTTTCTGTATTTTTGAGCATTACAGTCAGCTCCTTTCATTTGTGTTGTAAATACTGACTATTTCTATTAATAATAATATAAAACCTAAGGAAAAGTCAAGGGAATTGACTTTATAATTACATCTTTTCAAAAAAAATGATAAAAAAGGGAAAAAGACTTGCTTTCTTACTGCACTTTTTGTTTAATATAAGAAGGGAAGTCGGGCGGCGGCTCCACGGAAAGCCCTGCGGGCTTTCGCAACGGCGCAGCCGTTTGCCGCGGCCGCGGCAGTGGAGCCGCCTCACCGCAGAATAAACCTCAGGAGAAAATCTATGAAAGCAGACGCCGCTAAAATAAAAGCCTTGCTAACAGTCAGTGAAAGCATTAATATTCAGCTTGTCAGTGAAACGGCATCAACCAATGACGATATGAAAAAAACGGCAAGTGAGGGCGCAGAAGAAATAAGTGTGCTCATAGCCGACAAACAAACAGCAGGCAAGGGCTCAAAGGGCAGAAAATTCTTTTCACCCGAGGGCACCGGTTGTTATATGAGCATTCTTGTCAGACCTCAGCTAAGACCTGAGGAATGCACCTTGCTCACGACAATGGCTGCAGTGGCAGCTGCAACGGCAATTGAAAAGGTCTGTAGCAAAAAAGCAGATATCAAATGGGTCAACGATATTTATATTGACGGCAGAAAAATTGCCGGCATACTCACAGAGGGTGCATTTATAAGCAAAGAAAAAATTGCCTATGCTGTAATTGGAATTGGAATAAATCTCAGCGAGCCCGAAGGCGGCTTCCCTGAGGAAATCAAGGATGTTGCAGGCGCTCTCGGCAGTGCTGAAATTAAAAATGAACTGATAGCCGAAATAATAAACAGGTTTGTGCCCTTCTATCGCCGTCTGCCTCATAAGGATTATATGAGGGAATATAAAAAAAGACTGTTTTTCATAGGCAGAGAAATAAAAGTTATTCAGGGTGAAATAAGCTTCATAGCAAAGGCCGTTGATATTGATGATATGTGCTCTCTTGTTGTGGAAAAGGAAGACGGCACTCTTGTGACTCTCAATTCAGGTGAAATCAGCATAAAAATATAAAAACAGCGACACGTTTGTGTCGCTGTCAGTTTTTTATCAGGGAAGAACAAAGCCACACTTTTTCATTGCTTTCTGTAAGGTTCTGTCTGCAATTCTTGATGCGCTCTGAGCACCCTTTGCTGCCAGCTCCTTAAGATAAGCCTGGTCCTTCATATACATATCATATCTTTCGCGTACGGGGCGAAGCTCTTCAACAACGGCCTCACCTACAGCATTTTTGAAGTCACCGTAGCCCTTGCCGCTGAATTCCTCTGCAATCTGGTCATAGCTGAGGCCTGTGCAGCAGGAATATATGCCCATAAGGTTATTGATGCCCTCTTTGCCGTCACCGTAATAAACACCGCCCTCAGAGTCCGTAACAGCACTTCTGATTTTTTTCATAATTGTTTCAGGCGGGTCAAAAACACTGATATAGCTCTTGGGATTGGGATCTGATTTGCTCATTTTTTTAGTGGGATCCTGAAGGGACATAACTCTTGCACCGCTTTTGCCGATATAGGGGTCGGGAATAGTGAAGGTTTTGCCGTAAATGCCGTTGAAGCGAGCAGCAATATCTCTTGCAATTTCGAGATGCTGTTTTTGGTCAGCGCCAACGGGTACCAGATCAGCCTGATAAAGAAGAATATCGGCAGCCATAAGCACAGGATATGAGAAAAGGCCAACATTGACATTGTCTGCGTGTGACTGTGATTTATCCTTGAACTGAGTCATTCTTGACATTTCACCGAACTGGGTATAGCAGTTGAGAATCCATGCAAGCTGAGCATGGGCGGGAACATGGCTCTGAATAAAGATGATGTTCTTTTCAGGGTCAAGACCGATTGCAAGCAGAAGAGCAAAAACCTCCATAATCTGCTTTCTGAGCTTCTGAGGGTCCTGTCTGACAGTGATGGCGTGAAGGTCAGCAACGGCAAAAGCGCTGTCAAATTCATCACCGAGAAGCTTCCAGTTTTTGAGTGCGCCCAGATAGTTACCCAGAGTGGGAATGCCCGAGGGCTGAATGCATGAGAGAATTTTCTTTTTCTTTTCGGGTGCTTCTGCACCGGGGATAATAATTTTTTCTTCCATTTGAATCTTCCTTTCAAAAAATAAAACCTGTTCCGCAAAAGGAACAGGTCAAAACTGTTTAGCCACCTTAAGGGGTACGCACTGACATGCGTGCTCACAGATAACGGTCTGAGCCTGCCGTCAACGCCTACTCAAAAATTTCGGGTTGCCCTCCCGAGTCCATTCGCTTAAAGCTTTGCTGTTGTCTTGCACCACACGACAACTCTCTGTGAGCCATTCTTTAAGTTACTACTCTCGTTCAACGGTTTCATATTATAAAGTGTTATTATTTTAAACCATAGGGTCTTTTTTGTCAATAGTTATTTTATATCCGCAGAAAGATTTGTGATATCCGGGTCAATGGGAACAAGGAGTCTCTTAATAAGGATATAGGTGAGAGTTTTCAGATAATCCTTTGACATCTTGTCGGGGTTATCAAGCCAGTATTTGATGATGCTGTAAAATCCGCCTGAAATGAAAATATAGAAAAACTCATAGCTTATCTTTGATTTTTCACCGTGAACCTGACGGAAATATTTATAGTTGAACTCACTGAAAATGCGGCTGATTCTGTCAATGAATGTGGGCGAAAAGGATTTATCAAGAAGCATCATTACAACATCCTTGCGGCTTTCAAACAAATCAATAAGACTGTCGATGGTTGCATAGACGTTTTTCGGGAAGCCGAGATTTTCAAGGTTTGAGAGCATAGCAGTGGCTTCGTTTATGAGATTTTCTTCAATATCTGCAATAAGTGCACCGATGTCTTTATAGTGGAAATAAAAGGCGTTTCGGCTCAGCTGTGCGTTTTCACAAAGTGTCTTGACTGTAATTTTGTTAAGCTGCTGAGTTTTTGCCATTTCTGCAAGGCTTGTTTCAAAGGCTTTTTTTGTTTTTTTC
>JAZNUW010000037.1:0-8132 GCA_045592465.1 Acutalibacteraceae bacterium
AAGCTTCTTAAGCTTACGGCTGACAACCTTTATTTTTTCATAAATCTGACCGTAGCTTTCAATGAATTCGTCACAGTCGGCCACAGCATCAACAAAGCCGAGATGTCTGTCTTTTGAAAGCAGGTGCTGACTGTCGTGCTGACCGCAGATAGTTATAAGATCTCTGCCAATGGTTTTAAGCATCGAAACAGTGACAACATGGCCATTGATTTTGCAGTTGCTTCTGCCGTCAGATGTAATAATTCTCGTGATAAGCAAAGAATTATCCTCTTCGCATTCAATGTCATATTCATTGAGATTTTTAATAACACTTTCAGGCACATCTTCAAAATAAGCCGTCACCTTTGCTTTATCTGCACCGTCTCTGATAAGCTCTCTTGAAGTTCTCTCACCCAGAATAGCATTAATCGAATCGATAATGATCGACTTACCTGCGCCGGTTTCACCGGTGAGCACATTCAGTCCGCTGCTGAAAAGAATTTCCGCTTTTTCAATAACAGCTACATTTTCAATTTTAAGGCTTGTAATCATAAGCGTAATTCCTTTTAGAATAATATTTTACATATATTTTGAAACAATCTTTTCAATCTTGCGTTTGAATTCGTTAGCAGAAACTTCGTCCTTGCAAAGAGCAAAAATTGTGTCGTCACCTGCAAGAGTACCGATAACCTTGTCACTTATAAGACAGTCAACTGCCGCACATGCAGCCTGAGCCATACCTGCATAGCACTTTATAACTGCCATGTTTCCTGCATAGTCAACACTGACAACTGCATGACCGATTATTGACTGATATTTCTGTGAACGGTCTTCAGCTTCGTTGCTTACATAGACATACTTATACTGTCCGTTGTTTGCAGGTGACTTGATGAGCTTAAGAGCCTTGATATCACGTGAGATAGTTGCCTGTGTTACAGCATATCCCATATCATTGAGTTTCTGCATAAGCAGGTCCTGAGTTCCGATTTCTTCTTTCTCAATCAGATCAAGAATAGCTTCATGTCTTGCTTTCTTCATAACAATTCTCCTTATTTTTTCAAATATCTTTCAACAAGCTTTTGCGAGAAAATATCAGCAAAGCTGTCAGATTTGATTTTTATAAGCTTGGTAACTGTATCTGCTTTTTCTATTTCTATGCGGCTGTCACCTGTGAGAGGGATGCCGATTTCACCGTCGCAGCTGAGAATAGGCAGGCTGACATCAGGATTTTTGACTGAAATACTGATTTTGCTGTCAGGCTTGAATATCATTGAGCGTGAAAACAACGAGTGTGTGCATATGGGGGTCAGTATCAGACTTTCAATAGAAGTGTCAACAACAGGGCCGCCTGCCGATAAGGAGTAGGCAGTTGAACCGGTTGGTGTTGCAACAATAAGTCCGTCAGCAAGATAGTCATTAATTTTTCTGCCGTCACATTTTGCCTCAATATCGCATAGCCTCAGAGAAAGACCTCTGCCGACAACGCAGTCATTAAGGCAAAGATGCTCAGAAATAAGCTCATCGCCTTCAAAGTGGCTGACCTTAAGCATCATTCTTTTATCTGTGGCATAATTGCCGCTTTTAAGGTTAGCGAGCAATGCAAGCTCTTCTTTTTCCAGACCTGCCAGAAAACCCAGCCTGCCTGCATTTATGCCGAGAATAGGCTTGTCACACTGTGCAGCAAAATGCGATGCGTGAATTATTGTGCCGTCGCCTCCGATTGCAATCATAAGGTCACACATTGAGGTTGCAACGTTTTCATCAAGAAAGCTCACATCAAGCTCACCGAAATATTCTTTCATTTCAGACGGCATAAGGATAGTAACATCAAGCTTTTTAAGCTGATTATAAACTTCAACAGTTACGTCAAAGGCGTTATCCCGCGTCATATTCGGATGAATTTCAATAATCATATCAGTCACCGACGTTGAGAGTACTGTGTGACTCTGCAACAATTTCTTTCAGACTTCTGTCAAGAAGAGATTCCCCTTCTTCGCTTTTTTCGATATATATAAGATATTCTATATTACCCTGTGGTCCTTTGATAGGTGAAAAGTCAAGATTAAGTACCTTAAAACCCTGACTGAGAACAAACTCGAAAATGCTTTCAACAACTTCAATATGAGTTTCTATTTCTCTGACAACACCCTTTTTGCCAACTTTATCCTTGCCGGCTTCAAACTGAGGCTTGATAAGACAAACGGCCTGACCACCTGCCTTAAGCAGATTTTTCATTGGCGGAATTATGTGTTTAAGTGAAATAAATGAAACGTCCACACTTGCAAAATCTATTTCATCAGGAATTTCTTCGTGTGTAACATAACGGAAATTTGTTCTTTCCATATTGATAACACGGCTGTCACTTCTCAGCTTCCATGCAAGCTGACCGTAGCCGACATCAATTGAATAAACCTTGCTTGCACCATTAATAAGCATACAGTCTGTAAAGCCGCCCGTTGAGGCGCCGATATCCATACAGATGCAGCCATCAAGCTTCAGTCCGAATTCGTCAACTGCCTTTGCGAGCTTATATCCTCCGCGGCTGACATAAGGCATCTTTTCTCCACGAAGCTCGATGCAGTCTTCACTCTTAACACTTGTTCCGGCCTTCGTTTCTTTTCTGTCATTGACATAAACAAGGCCTGCCATAATGAGAGCTTTAGCTTTTTCCCGGCTGTCAACAAAGCCTCGCTCAAAAAGAGCAACATCCAACCTGATTTTTTCTGCCATATTAATTCTCCGTAACTTTATTTATAATGGAATCGCTGTCAAAGCCATAGGATTTCAGCAGGTCTTCAACAGCTGCCTGTTCAACAAACTTATCTTCAACTGCAGTAACCGAATAGCTGCCCTTGAATTTGTTTTCAGCGAGTACACTGCCGAGTTTTTCGGCTACACCGCCGCTTCTGATTCCTTCTTCGAAAAAGTATACCTTCTCCATTCCCGAAATTAGTTTAACAGCACCTTCAGGAATCGGTTTTATAAGATTAAGGCATATAAGCATTACTTTTTGATTTTGTGTTGACAATGTATCAATTGCTGACACTGCCTGTGAAGCAATTCTGCCGTAAGTAACGATAGCTGTTTTTGCATCGCGCTCACCGTAAATCAGATATTCATCGCAGACCGATGTCATTTTGTTACTGTTTTCAGATTCGGCACCGCGCGGATATCTCACAGCAACTGCACCCTCATCGCAATATAATGCTTTATATAAATCTTTTCTAAGATTATCAAAATTGCATGGTGAATATACTCTGATATCAGGAATAGTATTAAGAAACGAAACATCAAAAAGGCCGTGGTGAGTTTCTCCGTCTTCGCCGACAAAGCCTGCTCTGTCAATAGCAAAAACAACCTTCTGCTTCTGAAGAGAAATATCATGCAAAAGCTGATCATAGCAGCGCTGAAGGAATGTGGAATAAACTGCATAAACGGGTTTGAAGCCGTTTTTTGCTAGTCCCGATGCAAAGGTAACAGCATGCTCCTCGGCTATTCCTACATCAAAAAATCTGTCAGAATACTGCTTGCTGAAATTATTAAGTCCTGTGCCTAGTCCCATGGCGGCCGTTATTGCACAAACAGACTTATCCTCCCCCGCGTACTGACAGAGCTCATCGCCGAAAACATCAGAATAGCTAGTGCTTGAGGTCTTTGCTTCACCGCTGTCTATATCAAATTTTGAAATGCCGTGAAAAATGCTAGGATCTTTTTCTGCATAGTCATAGCCCTTGCCCTTAACAGTGATGACGTGAAGCAGAACTGGGCCGTTAACTGATTTTGCAGACTCAAACGCATCGCAGAGATTTTCAATATTATGGCCGTCAACAGGACCCATATAGCGATAGCCGAGATCCTCAAAAAATGTGCTCTGAGCATATAACTTGTTCTTAATATCAGTTTTAATTTTATATATACCTGTTGCTATCTGATGACCGAGGGGAATTTTATTAAGAGCGCTTTCTGTCTTTGCCTTGAATGCATAATAACCCGGCCTGGAACGGATAACTGACAGATATTTAGCAAAGGAACCGACATTTTCGGAAATTGACATCTTATTATCATTAAGCACAACTATATGCTTTGCGCCGCTTCTGCCGCCGTTGTTAAGAGCTTCAAAGACCATGCCACCCGTGAATGAGCCGTCACCGATGACAGATATAACATAGTTATCGTTGCCGCTGATTTTATTTGCAAGAGCAAGTCCGAGACCGGAAGAGACAGAGGTTCCGCTGTGACCGCTGAAAAATATGTCATGGTCGCTCTCTGTGGGTCTGCAGAAGCCTGAGATGCCACCCTTGGTGCGTAATGTATGGAATTTATCAAAACGTCCTGTGAGAAGCTTATGTGTGTAGCACTGATGACCAACATCAAAAACAAACTGATCTTCAGGCGAAGAAAAAACCTTGTGCATAGCAACTGTCAGTTCAACGGTTCCGAGGTTCGAAGCCAGGTGACCGCCGTTTGAAGATACAGTTTCAACAAGCTTATATCTTATTTCATCGCAAAGCAAACCAAGCTCTTTGTTATCGAGCTTTTTTATATCATCAGGACTATTAATTTCTGAGAGATAACGAAATTTCATTTTTTACATCTCTTTCAATTTTTACGGTTAATAAGTTTAATTGCAAGTTTTTTAAGAAAATCCGCTTCAGTGCCGAATATTTCAAGAGCACCAACGGCTTTATCGGTTAATTCTTCTGCATATATTTGTGATTTTTCAAGACCCAGCATTGAAACATAGGTTGACTTGCCGCTGACCTTATCACTGCCGATAGGCTTTCCGAGTTCTTTTTCGTCACCGATAACATCAAGGATATCATCAACAATCTGAAAAGCATGTCCGAGATTTGATGCAAAGGTTTCAGCGGCTTTATATTGCGTATCGCTGCCGCCGGCCGAAATTACGCCGAGAAGTGCTGCGCATCTGATAAGTGCGCCCGTTTTGAGTGAATCCATTGTTTTAAGCACATCGATAGTGCAGGGCCTGTCCTCATTCATAAGGTCAACAACCTGACCGCCTATCATACCGTTTGCGCCTGCAAGCTCAGATAAAAGTGAAACGGCCTTGACAATTGCTTCAGGTGACACTTTGCTTTCTGTCATAAGTCCGAAGGCTCTTGTGAGCAAGCCGTCACCTGCAAGAAGAGCATATTCTTCACCGAATTTTATGTGACACGAAGGCATGCCGCGTCTCATATCATCATCATCCATGCAAGGAAGATCGTCATGTATAAGTGAGTAAGTGTGAAC
The DNA here is from genome assembly GCA_045592465.1 of Acutalibacteraceae bacterium. GTDB lineage: Bacteria > Bacillota > Clostridia > Oscillospirales > Acutalibacteraceae > UBA6857. Next base: position 5,233 of record JAZNUW010000037.1, read on the forward strand.
CATTTCCAGAGCGCAAGCAAAGGGCAGAGCATCATGAATATTTCCACCGCAAAGGCGGCAGAATTCAAGCGTCAGCACAGGGCGAATTCTTTTTCCGCCGATAGACAGTGAATATTTCATTGCATCGTGCACTATTTTCTCGCCGAAGCTACACTCAGGAATTGATTCATCGAGATATTTATTTATAATTTCAACATATTCGTCGAGGGTAAATTCATTATTCATTTGCTTCATCCTCTGCAGGCAATTGTGAAAGCTCAGTGATTTTCTGCTTTGCATCTGACAGTGTCTTATTGCAGAAAGCAACAAGTCTGACGCCTTCTTCATAGAGTTTCATTGACATTTCAAGGTCATATTCACCGCTTTCAAGGCTTTCGGAAATTTCCTTAAGTCTTATCATTGCAGTGTCTAAAGTGTACATTTCCATATCTATAATCCTTTCAGATAACTTCGTTCACGGTGCAAAGAATTTCGCCGTCATGAAGTTTAACTTTTAATTCAGCTCCCGCCTCTGTCTCGTGGCAGGATTTTATCGGAAGCCCGTTTTCGTCTTCCACAATAGCATAACCCCTTAAAAGAACCTTTAAAGGGCTGACAGCTTCAAGGGTTGAAGCGAAGTGTGCAACTGCATTTTCGTAAGCTGCAATTTTGTTTTTAATGGTGGTACTGATTTTATCCTCACACACAGACAAAAGCTGGCAATAGAGGTCCACCGTCTTTTCAGGGCTGTGCTGAGCCAATACATTTTCAAACTGCAGGAGCTTATATGCATATTTTTCAAGTACTCTGCCGATGCCGTCGTCGAGACTGTCAAGGGTTTTATCAATAGTGAATAACAGCTCACGATAATCGGGAACAGCAAGCTCTGCAGCGGCTGAGGGTGTAGGAGCACGCAAATCAGCAACAAAGTCTGCAATAGTGAAATCAGTTTCGTGACCGACAGCTGATATAACGGGTATTGAGCAGTTGTAGATTGCCATTGCAACAATTTCTTCGTTGAAGGCCCACAAGTCTTCTATAGAGCCTCCTCCTCTGCCGACAATAAGAACATCTGCACCATTTGTGCGGCTGAACTTATCAATTGCCGCAGATATCTGAGGTGCTGCTGAATCTCCCTGTACCTGAACACCTTCAAAAACAACTTCAGCAAGAGGAAATCTCCTCTCAAGCACGTTCAGTATATCCTGAAGTGCTGCACCTGTGGGCGAAGTAATAACACCGACTCTTGCCGGCATTTCAGGAATAGGCTTCTTATGTTCCTGCCTGAAAAGCCCCATATCCTCGAGCTTGGCTTTCAATTGCTCAAATGCAAGTGCAAGCTCACCAAAGCCCTCGGGTATCATATCGTCACAGTATATCTGATAAACACCGTCGCGCTCATAAACTCCGATGCTGCCTCTTATGAGCACCTTCATTCCGTTTTCGGGAATAAATTTGAGCCGTGATGTGTTCTGACGGAACATCACTGCCTTTATTGCACCTTTTTCATCCTTTAATGTGAAATAAAGATGACCTGTTCTGTAGTGGTTGGTGAAGTTTGATATTTCACCGCTGATATATATATTTCTCAGATTAAAATCATCTTCTATAATCGATTTCAGATATGTATTAATCTGGCTGACTGTTAAAATTGATGACATCAGAGTTGTTTCTCCTCATTACATGACAAAATTGCACCACATAATTGTGCTGCAAATGTCAACAATTTAGTTATCTGTTAATCTTTTTGGCAACTGAGCCAAGCACACCGTTGACATAAGATGCGTCATCGGTGGTTGCGTATTTCTTTGTGATTTCAATTGCTTCGTTTATGGCAACGCCGACAGGAATATCACTGTAAAGAAGTTCAGCAACAGAAACTCTGAGGATTGCACGCGCAACTCTTGAAATTCTTTTTGCTGACCAACCCACAAGATTTTCATTGATTGTTGAATCAACTTCCTCTAAATTATCATAAACCTTTCTTGCAAGATTTTCGGCAAAAGCATTTGTCGGAAAAATTTCAAGCTCAAGAGCATTTTCAATCAGTTCAATGATAGTGACATCATCACCCTGAAAGCTTTTTTCAAAAACAAGAATAAAGGCTAATTCTCTGGATTCACGTCTGGTCATAAGTTTTTCCTTCCAATCAGTTTTTAAAATTAACGACTGATATTCATTATAATTGGTACTATTATATCACAAATTTAAAATCCTACAACTATTTTATCTCAATAATTGTTAAATTTTCTGCAAAAATATTCGTATTTTTTTCTATAATTTCCGTAATTTGAAGAATAAGTCGGTCATTTAGTGTATTTTTTTGTAAAAGCACCTGACACTTACCGTTGTTAATTGTAACCACGCAATCGCTACCTGTTTTGGCTTTTATGAGATTTTCGGCATCTGTTTCACATTTGATATCGTTTTTAAAGTCAGAAAGCATAACTATGATTTTGCTTTTTTCTGTTTCATTCAGCTCTTCGTTTTCGATAATATCTTCAATATTGTCAATAATCTGATCGTGTGAATTTTTTCGTTTCAGCTTAGCTTCGGCAAAATACTTTTCGAAAGACGCATCTTCTGTGGTTTCGCTTTCTGAATCCGTAGTCTCGGTCTGCGGTGCTGTTGTGCCACCGACATACAAAGAGTCACCAAGATTTCCGCTTACCTGTTCTTCATAATTTGTTGTAGCTTCCGCGGAGCTTTCGGCTTTTTCCGTGAAATACCAGTTAACCGCAACGGCAGCTGCAAGCGCCACAACTAAAGTTGCTGAAAGAATCTGTCTGCTTTTTATAACCATACTCATACTACTCCTAACCTGCCATTTCGGCAACACTTATTTTATTTGAGCTTATATCAAAAAGAGCTGAAACTGCTGAAATTATCTGCTCTTTGATTACCGGATCTCTGCCGCCCTT
>JAZNUW010000038.1:0-39210 GCA_045592465.1 Acutalibacteraceae bacterium
GAGAGTTGAGAAATCAACAGTGCTTTCAGTTAAATCCACAAGCATTGTCATTGTGAAAAAGCCTTCCATAACTGTCTGGCTGATGTCAAGAATATTGATTTTGCAGGAAGCCAAAAGTGTGCAGACCTCTGCAATAATACCGGGTTTATCCTTTCCTATTACGGTGATAATAGCTCTCATAGCTTTTCGCTCCTTTATTACATTAAAACATTATAGTTATATTTTAAACAATAAGATAAAAAAGTCAATAGAAACATTAAATTAGCTCATATTATTGACATTCTTTTTACTCGCTGATAGAATTAACAAAATAACCTCAAAGGAGAAAAACTATGCTTAAGAAAGATACATTTGCCCTTCGCCCCCCTATGGGCTGGAACAGCTGGGACTGCTACGGTGCCGCAGTAAACGAAGAACAGCTTCTGGGCAACGCCGAATATGTCAGAGATAATCTCAAAGATTACGGCTGGGAATATATAGTCTGTGATATTCAGTGGTATGAGCCCAAGGCCACATCAAATTTCTACAACAACTTCACTGAGCTGGAAATGGACGAATACTCCCGTCTTATTCCCGCGGTGAACCGTTTTCCCTCAGCGGCAAACGGAGTAGGCTTCAAGGCTATTGCCGACAAAATTCACGATATGGGCCTTAAGTTCGGCATTCATATCATGAGAGGCATCCCCCGTCAGGCGGTACACGCCAACACACCCATAAAGGGCACTGACAAAACTGCAAGAGATATAGCCTCAGGCTTTTCTGTATGCGCCTGGAACACAGATATGTACGGAGTAGTCGCCCGCAGAGAAGGCGCGGCAGAGTACTATAACAGTCTTTTTGAACTTTATGCTTCATGGGATGTTGACTTTGTTAAGGTTGACGATATTGCTAACACTGAATTCAAGCCTCACGACCCCTACAGTGCAAGAGAAGAAATCGAGCTTATCCGCAAAGCAATTGACAACTCAGGCAGAGCTATGGTGCTCTCACTCTCCCCCGGCCCTGCTGTTATAAGCGAAGCCTTTCACCTTTCACAGAATGCAAATATGTGGCGAATGACAGGCGACTTCTGGGACCATTGGGACAAGCTTTATAATATGTTTGAACGCTGTGAAAAATGGGCGCCTCACGTGAAGACCGGCTGCTGGCCTGACTGCGATATGCTTCCTCTCGGCAAGATAAGCAAAAACTGCTCCTGCCTTGGTGACAGAGACAGATTCACAAACTTCACCCCCGATGAGCAAAAAACTATGCTGACTCTCTGGGCAATTTTCCGTTCACCTCTTATGCTCGGCGGTGAGCTTCGCGAAAACAGACCCGAAGACCTTGAGGTTATAACAAACAGAGATATTATTGAAATCAATCAGTATTCCACCGAGAATGCACAGCTCAGAAGAAACAGAAGCGAGGCTGTATGGACTTGCCTTGACAAAAACGGCAAGAGGGTTATTGCTATGTTTAATCTTTCAGATGAAGAGAGAGAAATCAGCCTTAATCTTAAGGAATTCGGGCTTGAGGGCGGCACTGCTACCGAACTGTGGACTAATGATGAAATTAGTGCAAAAGATGTGCTAAGTATGACAGTTGTACCTCATAGCGTGAAGATTTTCAGATTTTAAATTTATGGGGCGCTGGTTAGTCTCGCGCCTCTTTTATATTTATACCGCCGTGGAAAAATCTCTGAGAACTATAATTTATATTTTTATCACTTAAATTTCACATAAGCGTAATATATTTAGATTATAGGGAAAATTTTCCAAAGAAAGGTAGACTTTTATGAAGAAATTATTTATTTTATTATCCGCAATTATGATGCTTTTGGCTTTGTCACTGAGTGCAAGTGCAGCAGAAGAAAAGGTAGTAATTGACAATGTAGTATATGAGCTGACCAATCACAAAACCTATGGTCAACACTATGTTGTAAAAGACTTTTTTGATGATGAATCTCTTGCAGAGACAACAACAAAAATCAAAATAGTTGATGAAATAGATGGCATAGAAGTTTTGGGAATCAATACAAATATATCTGCTTGTGAAGATTATGCAGAAAGTGTATATAATCAGCAATATCCGTCAGTTAAGAAAATATCTATGCCTACAACAATAAAATATATTGGAGCCTATGCTTTCAGCTTTTTTCCGTCTGTTGAAAAAATTCAACTTCCTGCTGAATTGGAAAATATAAGCGAGGGCACGTTCTATAGTATGGACAGTCTCAAAAGCATAACCTTGCCTGAGGGTATAATAGTTATCGATTATTATACTTTTGAAGATTGTAAAAATCTCGAAAAAGTTATTTTTCAAGGCAATGTTCGAACTATACTTGAGGGAGCTTTTTTCGGTTGTAAAAAACTCAGTTCAGTAAATTTCCCAGACTCTTTGGAAGAAATCGGTGAGTCTGCCTTTGGTGGTGCAGCGTTTAAAAAGATAGTTTTGCCTGCAGGCGTTAGTTTGCAAGAAGGACCCTTTGACAGTTGTAAACAACTTGAAAAGATAGTGTTTGAAAGCGATGAACCTGTAGATTACATAGAAGTTGATGGATTTTATGGTTGTCGAAATCTCAAAGGTATATATATTAAGGCAGTAGCAACAAAGGCTGTTTTCCTTGACTGTATAACGGATGATGATATGCATTTACCTCTTCTTGAAACCATATATTTCGAAGGCTCTGAAAAGTTATGGGATGAGCTTACCAGTAAAAATAAAAGAGAGATTATGGAAGCAAAGAACATTAATGTAGAGTTCTATTATAAGCATAGTCACAGTTTTACAAGAAACGGAAACCCCACCTGTAAAAAAGGCGGAACCTACACCTGCACTTGCACTTGCGGTGACAGCTACAAGGTAACCTTATCAAAAAAACCGAATGCCCATAAATACGGCAGTTGGAAAGTTGCAAGAGAAGCAACTTATCTCAAAGAGGGTCTGAAAGCAAGAACCTGTAAATACTGCGGCTATATTCAAAAGGCAAACATCAGGAAGTTATTTCTCTATCCGGCACAGAATCTTAAAGTAACCGAAATAAAGAAAAATGAAGTAACCCTGACTTGGGAGGCTCCTGAAAATGCAACGGGATATAGAATTTATCAGTATGACGAGGCGAGCCAAAAGTATATTAAGCTTGCATCAATAAAGAATAAAACAACCTATACTATTAAGAACCTTGAACATGGAAAAGACTATAGATTTGCTGTTGAAGCTTATAATAAAAATAAAAACGGTGATGTGGCGTTTGCTCGAAAAGCAAAAACAAACTTAATAACCCCATCCATTGCACCCGAAAACCTGCAGGCAACTTCAACTAAAAAAGGTCAGATAGAGCTTGTTTGGGATTCGTGTGGTGAAGATGCAGGGTACGAGATTATATATGCTTCAACATCAAAAGAAGATGTCGGAGCAGGTCATGGAAAGTATGTACCGAGTTCAGAAAACAAAAAAACAATCAAAAAGCTTACAAGCGGTACAACATACTACTGTGTAGTATTCACTTATGGTGAGAATTCAGTTAAACAGTTTAGCAACATCGTTGAAGTAACGGTAATGTAAAAAAACAATGCCCCGACAGAAATCTGTCGGGGTTAAGCTTTGCTCTGTGGGTGGGTTACGGCTCCTTCCACCTTCTGCACTAACTTTATCGCGTACAGACAAAAAATCAAAAAGGCGGGTAGGAATTAACCTACTCGCCTTAGTTTATCGCAATTCATAATTATCAATGATACTCGGGCAGCCAATCCTTGTGCGCTTCAAGAAGCTCGTCAACCATAGCATATATATCCTTGATGTTAAGCTCTGTGCCTGTGAGAGGATCCATCATGGCCGCATTGTAGATATAGCGCTTTTCCAGGGTTGCCGCAGCCTCAATAGTGAGAAGCTGAGGATAGATGTTGCTGGCATTCATAGCCGCAAGCTGCAAGGGCAGAGGACCCATATGGCAAGGTGTGATGCCGCTGCCGTCAACAAGGCAGGGTACCTCAACGCAGGCCTCAACAGGAAGATTGTCAATAAGACCGTTGTTGAGCACGTTGCCGCCGATTTTATAAGGCTTGTTTGTCACAATAGCTTCCATAATATATGAAGCATATTCCTCCGAGCGCTCGTGAGTTATCTTGCCGTCAGCGAGAATGTTGTCTCTTTCCTTTTCCCAGCCTGCAATCTGATTGACACATCTTCTGGGATATTCATCAAGAGGAATGTTGAACTCCTCTATCATTTCGGGATATCTTGACTTGATATAGAAGCCGTTGTATTCGGCATTATGTTCTGAGCTTTCAGTGCAGTAATAACCAAGCTTATCGATATAGTCGAAGCGTACCATATCCTCGTGCTTCTCATTTGCATTCTTTTCTTTTGCTCTCTTTTTGATTTCAGGATAAAGGTCGTTACCGTCCTTGTCTCTCACATCAAGAAGCCATGCCATATGGTTGATGCCTGCAATTTTATCTGTTCTGCCCTCAACCTTGTCTTCCATACCAAGCTTTTCAAGCAGATGCTTTGAGCAGCCCTGCACACTGTGGCAAAGACCCACTGTCTTGATTTTGGTATATCTGAGCATATAGCCTGTGAGCATAGCCATAGGATTGGTGTAGTTGAGAAGCCATGCATCGGGGCAGACCTCTTCCATATCATCGGCAAATGCCTTCATTACGGGAATGGTGCGAAGAGCGCGCATGATACCGCCGATGCCCATTGTGTCAGCAATAGTCTGACGAAGACCGTACTTTTTTGGAATTTCAAAGTCGATAACGGTGCAGGGCTCATAACCGCCCACCTGAATTGCATTGACAACAAATGAAGCACCTCTGAGTGCATCCTTTCTTTCAGCTTCGCCTAAATATGTGGTGATTTTCGCCTTGCCTTCGTTGACATTTTTGTTGATAGCCGAAAGAATTATCTCCGACTCCTTAAGTCTTTGCTCATCAATATCATAAAGTGCAAACTCGCTTTCGCAAAGACAAGGTGTGCACATGCAGTCACCTATAACGTTTCTGGCAAAAATTGTGCTGCCTGCACCCATAAATGTAATCTTCATAAATATATCCTTTCTGTGAACAACCTCTTTAATACCTTGCTTTAAAGAGGTAAATTTGATAATATAAACATAGCACAGTTTTTCCCAAAAAACAATAGAAGAAGGAAAATATTATGAAGGAACTTAAATTTTATCTCATCACAGACCCTCACTATTTTGCAAGTGAGCTCGGCTGCAGCGGCAAGGAGTATGAAGACTTTATGCACTATGAGCAGAAGTGCTTTGCCGAAACAAAATCTATATGCGAAAGTGTTTTTGAATATCTCAAGAAAGCTGACGAAGCCGACATCGTGCTTATTGCAGGCGACCTTATTTTCAACGGTGAAAAGAAAAGTGCCGAGGAGTTTTCCACTCTTCTGTACGCGCTGAAGGAAAGCGGAAAGAAAATATATGTTGTAACCGCCGACCATGATTTCAAATGGAATGACGGTGATACCTTTGCCTTCGGTGAAAACGGCAGATATTCACCTGAAAGAGCACTACGTGAGGATATTCCCGCACTTTACCGTGATTTCGGATTCGGTGATGCAATTGCTGCCGACGAGGAGCACCTGTCTTATGTTGCACAGCTCAGCGATGACGTCAGGCTTCTTGCTATCAACTGTGATTTCAAAGAAAAGGGCAAATATTATTTCAAGGACTGTCAGTGGCAGTGGATTCGTGAGCAGGCCGAAAAGGCAAGACAGGACAATCAGAAAATGATTGCTATGTGTCACTATCCCATTCTTCCCGGTCAGCCCCTGTTTTCACTTATTTCACCTATGATGATAAAGGATGCTCATAAGTTTGCCACTATGCTCGCAGACGAGGGCATAGAACTTCTTTTCACAGGTCATATGCATAATCAGAGCATAAACTATATTGACACAGAAAAGGGCAACAGACTTTATGATATAACAACAGGCTCAATTATTGCTGACCCCGCATATATCAGACTTGTCACCTTAAAAGACGGTGAAGCTCATATCAGGAGTATTCCCACACCTGATTTCGAGTGGGATACCAAGGGCAAAACCTGCAAAGAATATCTGACAGATATGTTTGACCGCATGATAGTGAATATCATCACCGATATGCGTGATGACACTGAGCGTGCTATGGGCAAGCTTCATATTGAGGATAAAGGCATAATTAAAAAGGTGCTTCGTCTTGCTGGCAGATTCATCTGCAGTGTCAAGGTCGGCACCCTTGCAAAAGTACTTTTCATAAAGTGCCCGAAGAGCATAAAGAAAATGCGTGTTCTCGACTATGCAACAGAGCTTGTCAGAGGTGTGTTCAGAGGTAACCAGACCTTCACCGAAGGCACCGATAAGGGCGATGTGTGGGTGGCACTCTTAAAGCGCATAAGACCCATTCTTAAAAAGCTTGACCTCAAGGGTTGGGACGGCAAAAAGGCTGACCTCTATGAGCTGCTCAAGCATTCAGCAGGCAATTACGGCATTGACGATTATAACGCAGTGCTTTCTCTCAAAGACTGATAACAGGAGGTAATAATGAAAAAAGAAAAAATCATAAAAGAACTCAGATCACTTCGTTTGATAAATTTCCCTATGCTTATTATTGCAGGACTTATAAATGCCTTTGGTGTAACGGTATTTCTTGCTCCCGTTAACCTTTATGACAGTGGCATTTCAGGCACATCGATGCTTCTTTCTCAGCTCACCCCCGAGTATATGTCACTTTCCGTTTTCCTGCTTATACTCAATATACCGCTGTTTTTATACGGTTTAAAAAAGCAGGGACTGGCTTTCACAATATACTCAATTTTTGCAATAGCAATATACTCACTTGGTGCATGGCTCATAACAGATGTGCTCCCCATCGACGTGAGTATGGCATCACCTCTTGCCGAAGACGACCTGCTTTTATGTGCAATCTTCGGCGGCCTAATTTCAGGTGTGGGCAGCGGTCTTACCATACGCTACGGCGGTGCAATTGACGGCATTGAGGTTATGGCAGTTGTTTTCTCAAAGAAGCTCGGCATCACCGTGGGCACCTTTGTGATGATATATAACGTTATTCTTTATATCATATGCGGTGCTGTTCTGAGCAGCTGGATACTCCCCCTTTATTCCATTATCACCTATGCAGTCGGGGTTAAAACAGTTGACTTCATCGTTGAGGGTCTTGACCGTTCAAAAGGTGTTATGATTATCACAAGCAAGGGCGAAGATGTCAGCGACGCTCTGATGCTTGCCTTTGAAACAGGCACCACAAAAATTTCTGCAAGAGGCGGTTACACCGGCAAGGATAAAACTGTTATCTACTTCGTTGTCAACCGTTTTCAGATTTCGAAAATGCGCCAGATAGTTCATGCCATTGATCCGAAGGCTTTTATGACCATCAGCGAGGTTGCCGATGTGTTTAAGAATGAGGACAATTAAGCTTCAGCACGTTTTGTGTTGCTTTTGGGCGTCGGCAAAAGCAACGCCTGCCCGGCGAGGACGATATAAAAAATGGTTTTGCAGGAACGCGGGTAAAACTCGCGTTCCTTTTTAGCTTTAACCCACACCTTCACAAATTGCTAATTGTAAGCGTTGTAATCTGAAATATAAAATGATATAATGGGTTCGGTAAATAAGAATTTGTAGGGTGAATATAGATGAATGAAGAATGCTTGATTTGCAAAGCTCCGCTTGAATACCTCAATGCAGACGAGGAAATGGAATGTGTGCTTTGCCACAAAAAACAATACAGTAAAACAAGATGTGTCAACGGTCATTTCGTCTGCGATGAATGCCATACAAGCGGAATGGGCAGTATTATTGCAATTTGTCTGAACAGTAAATCCAATGATCCGATTGAGATTTTAGAAGAAATGATGAGTATGCCGTCTTGCCATATGCACGGCCCCGAGCATCATACGATGGTCGGCTCGGCGCTTCTGACGGCTTACAAAAACGCAGGCGGTGAAATTGATCTCGCGTCCGCACTTGGAGAAATGCAGAAAAGAGGAAAGCAAGTCCCTGGCGGCGCGTGCGGATTTTGGGGCGCGTGCGGTGCAGGCATCAGCACGGGAATGTTTATCTCTATTGCCTTGAAAGCCACTCCTTTGGCAGGTGAAGCTTGGGGATTATCCAACCAAATGACAGCAAGAGCATTAGATGCGATAGGTAAAAATGGTGGCCCCCGTTGCTGTAAAAGAGATTCCTATCTTGCTATCATAGAAGCTATCAAATTCACGAGCGAAAAATTACATATCGATATGAAGCTGAACTCTGTGATCTGCACTCGTCCACACTTGAACAATCAATGCAGACAGGAAAAATGCCCTTTCCACAAAAACTACACAGAGTGACAACTTCCAATTTAACAAACAAAAAGTAGCAGACCGAAATCTGCTACTTTGTTTTTTTATTATTGTCCTCGCCGGACAGGCGTTACTTTTCCTCCCGTGGAAAAGTAACCAAAACACGCTGATGATTTTTTATCTTCTGAAGGCTCTGAAAAGAGGCAGGCATGCCGAGAAAAAGGTCTTATAGCTTTCACAGTAGTCAGCGCTTTCTCTGTTTCTCTTGCAGCCGCCTGCACGGCACATAGGATAAAATCTGCATTTCTTACACTTCTCAGGCACAGAAATACTCTCTTTGATAAACTCGAAAGCAATCCTGCCCTTTGCCATTTCTTCCAGTGTCATATCATTGATGTTTCCGAGGCACCACTCATCGGTACAATAAAAGTCGCAGGGATAAATATTACCGTTGCCCTCCGCCACAAACTGATGCGTGCAATGACCCATAAGACCGCACTGCTCAGCCTTTTCGCCTAAATACATTCTGACCCAGTTGTCAAACTGTCTGACACTGATATAGTTGCCTCTGACAAAGTCCTTGACATAAAGGTTAAAGATTTTTATGAGGAAGTCGCTGTATTGCTTGGGAGTCATATACAGCTCACTTTCAGTCTTATCCCCCATCGGACGAAGGCAGGGAATAAACTGCACATAGCCATAGCCCTGAGCGCGGAAATATTTATAAATTCTCTCTGCATTGTCGGCGCAATAGCCCGTGAGTACGGTGAGAATATTAAACTCCGTTTTATGCTTTTTCAGCTTGTTTGCCGCAGCGATAATCTTATAATAAGCATTCTGTCCATTCGCGTCCACGCGGAATTTGTTGCCCTCATAATCACCGTCAAGACTAAGGCCCACGAGAAATTTATTCTCGGTGAAAAACCTTGCCCACTCATCAGTCACGAGAGTACCGTTAGTCTGTATGGAATAGAAAATCTCACTATGTCTGCTGTTGTACGCGTTAACGGTTTCGGTAAAGAACTTAAAATAATCAAGACCCGCCATTAAAGGCTCACCACCCTGAAAAGCGAAAGCCACACTTGAGCCGTCAGCGAAATTCAGGGCGTCTTTTATAAGCTTTTCAGCCGTTGCTTCGTTCATTTTGCCAAGGGAGAAAACCTCTCGATTTGCCGCAACATCACAGTAAAAGCAATATTTGCATCTGAGGTTGCAAAGGCTTGAAGCAGGCTTTATCATTATCGAAAGCGGTGGCATTATCCGATGATACCTCTTCTGTTTTCTGAGAATGACTTCTGGATACCCTTAAGCTCTTCATTCATTTTAGCTGAAATTTCGGGATAAACAACAGTACGGTTGTAGTTTTCCTGATAGTCATCAGTGAGGATATGGAGCCAGTTTTTACGGCTCTTATCAAAGAATGCTGAGTTATCGTTAGGTGCCTTGTCGAAATATTTGAGAGTGAGATAATCGCTGTCAAGAATCTCATAATCATAGTCGGGATACATATCCTTGACGGTCTGTGAGGGCACAGTGTACTGAATAGCCTTGATATCCTCGCGCTTCATATGAAGAATGGGATGCTCTTCATTGTGTACGGGAATGTCTTCCTTAATTACAGGCACAAATGAAACACCGTCGATAATTCTGTCATCAGGCATAACATTGTTTTCTCCGCCTGAAGTGATGCCGCAAAGCTCAATAAGTGTGGGGAAGAAATCAACGAAGGTTGCGCTGTTGCTTCTTGTGCCGTTCTTTTCAAAGAGACCGCCGTTGTTATCCCATCTTATCATAAAGGGCACCTTCTGACCGCCCTCATAGGGGAGATATTTTGCACCGCGCAGGTCGGCAGTGCTACCTTCTAGAGCAGGGCCGTTGTCGCTTGTGAAAATAATAATTGTGTCTTCAAGCACACCTAAATCCTCAAGAGTGGTGAAAAGCTGACCGAGATATGTGTCAAACTCTGTGATACAGTCAACATATGTACCCATGCCGCTTGCACCGTCAAAGTCGTCACCTGCGAATACAGGTCCGTGAGGCCAGGGAGTTGCATAATAGGCAAAGAAGGGCTCGTCTGAATTTGTAACAGTGTCTGTGATCCACTGAGTGATTTCACCGTGAATCCACTCAGTGAGCTTGCTCTGATCCTTCTTGCCGTTTTCGTCTTTCATTTCCTCAACACCGTGAACTATGGTGTATTCGCTTTCTTCTTCAACAACGTGATAGAAGGGAGCCATATCGTTAACATGGTGTGAGCCGTAGAAATAGTCAAAGCCCTGATTTGTGGGCAGATATTCACCGTAATCACCAAGATGCCACTTACCGAATGCACCTGTTGCATAGCCTGCCTGCTGGAAGACCTCAGCAATTGTGATTTCATCACCGAGCATACCGTCGGCATTGTTGCCCATTTCAAATGAGTTATAAACTCTTGTCATAGCAAAGGGACTGAAGGTTGAAATTGTGGGATAGATAACGTTATCTGCATAGCCTCTGTAGGGATAACGTCCTGTGAGAGCTGCAAAACGTGCAGGTGAACAAACTGAATAGCTTGAATAGAAATTTTCAAAGTTAAGACCGTTTTCACCGATTGAATCCATATTGGGAGTATCATATATAGCTCCATTGAGTGATATATCACCGTAGCCCATATCGTCCATAAGAATAAAGAGTACGTTAGGCTTGCCCTGAGTGTTTTTGTCAACACCGTCAAGATAGTCATCGTGACCGTCCCAGAGTCTTTCGGTAACAGGCTTTGTTCTCATATTCATTGTAAGAACATAGAGAACACTTGAGCCTACAAGAAGTACACTGAGAATTGCTGAAACCACCTTTTTAAGGGTAAGCTTTTCACACTTCTTTGCTGCCACAAAAAACAGACCCCAGAGTGAAGTGGCTGCAGGAAGCACCAGAAGAAGGTTGCCGAGAAGTCTTGTGAAGAAGCTGCCCTCACCTGCAAAGAGAGGATTTTCAATTGTTGACCAGTCTGTAAGGCCTGTTGAGAAGGCTCCGAAGCCTGCGTCTGCGCCCCAGATGACATGGAAGATAACCATACCCAGGCTTGCAGCTGCATAGCCGAAAATCATCGGTGCATAAACCTTTTTCTTTGCAATAAGTGAAATAAGAATCACTGCAGACATAATGCAGCAATAAAGTGCACTCACAAGTGTGATGAGATTAAGTCTTGTAATAAGCTGAACAGCCATAATTATAATGCCTATAACCATAAGAATTACAGGAAAGACTTTTTTTGATTTGTCCAATGAAAATTTGTTTTCCATAATTTTCTAATCCTTTCTGAATATATGAGATAATTATATCTTAAACACGTAAGATAGTCAACAGAAATCAGCAGTTGTTCATAAACAGCTCTGCTATATCCTTAACACCGTAGCGCTCTATCAGGTCCTCAACGCCCTCTTTGACTTCTTCCTGAGTGTAGCCGTGTGAGAGCAGGAATTCTTCATCCTTTTCGGCAAGGTGATAATAAAAAATCAGCGCCGTTTTAAGATGTATCCTGTCGCCGTCGAGAGTTATCTCATAAAGCTCATTTTCGGCCTCATTGACAAGACCGCTGTCAATCATCTCAAGCAATCTGTGAAGTGTTTCTTCTTCCTGAGCTTCTCTTATTACCTCTTCCATAGGACGTGTTGTGTCAATATCAAAAAGAAGCTTCAGCAGTGTGCGCACCATTTCTTTGACAATGCGCATAATATAGTCTTTTTCAAAACTTGCGAACATAACTCAACCCAGCTTTCTCAGATTGCTTATTGCATTAGCAATTACTTTTTTTCCAAAGGCTTTTCCCCCGTAAAACACAGGTGAAAATTTACTGTAGCGGTAATGTTGCTCTGTATAAACTATTAACCCAAGATATATTTTCATCAAATAAAGCCTTTTCATTTCTTCCTTATTAAAGGTTAAAGGCTCCCTTGCCACGGAATTATAGCCGGCAATCAAGTCTTTGTTTTTCTCTTTATCAAAAGCAGCAAGATAGTCAAGAGATATAAAATCACCCATTTTGTCACCTATCATAGCTCTCTCGCAATCAATAAGAGCGTATAGTTTATTATCTTTGACCATAATGTTTCCTGCCCATAAGTCAAAATGATTATAGCATGGTTTTTTAACAGTTGTGAGCAATTCTGCATTTACACGGAAAATTTCTCTTATTTCATCGAGATAAGGTATCTTAGCCTTTTTGCTTTCGGCATTTTTCATAACATTTTCAGCCATAGTCAGATAAGCCTTATCCCAACTATCGTATAAACCGTTCTGCAAATATCCAAAGCCGTCTTCGCAGGGAAGACTGTGAATTTCAGCCATAGCACAGCCAAGCTCGAACATAATCTGACTTTCTTCACTTTTTGAAAGTTTAACGCCATTAAGCATTTCACCGTCTATAAACTCCATTATAAGATAACGGCAATCACTGTTTTCATCGCAGTCGTAGCCGTAAATTTTCGGCACCTTCACCTTTGTAAGAGATGCGAATTTTTCATAGAAATACACTTCGCTTTTAATAAGATTTCTTTCATATGTAAGCACACTGACATCATCAGGCGGCGCAATTTTTATTACATAACTTTCCCCCGAGGTTACAGTTACCTTAAGAACACTGTTAAACATACCTCCTTTGAGAGGTGCAACCTCTTTTATTTCACCGAGATTGTGTTTTCTGAAAATCACGCTAAGAGTTTCTCTGTCTATATTTCTTTTAGTCTTTGACATATGTTTCACCTGTCCTTGTGTTATGACTTTATTATAATTGCAGCCTTTTCCTTTGTCAACAAAATTCGCCTCTGTACATTTGCCGCATTTTGTGATATTATATTTTCAGCAATTCAGACGAGGTGCAAAATGTTTGTTATAAATGAAGATATACTTGCTCTTTCGGGCAAAATAAAAAAGCTGGCATTCAGTGACCGCAAGAATAAAGCCTTTGAGTACACAAAAATAACAGCCCGCCCCTTCCAGACCAAAAACGGTATAAAGTGGCAGCTTGAAAAGCATAAAAACAACCAGGTCTTTCACGAAAATTTAAGTGAAGAGGATTTCCTTTCGTGGTGCGAAACCACAGGCAAAGACGCTTTCCGTCAGGCCTGTCTCACTGCTGAGGGCACTACAGTGCAATACACCATATTCCCCGATAAAACCAAGCGCAAGGTGTCGGGCAACGACATAGCCAAGGTAGAAACGGCAAATCACAACAAAGAGAAAAAATATATTCTGCCTCAGGGCGCCAATATTCCTGCCCTTGTGGATTTAGGCGTTTTCACAAAGGATTTCACCGTAGTCAAGAGCAAATATGACAAATATAAGCAGATTAACCGTTTCATTGAAATTATTGATGACAGCTTTTCAAAGATGAATAAGGATGAGGTCACTATTTTGGATTTCGGCTGCGGAAAGTCATATCTGACCTTCATTGTTTATTATTATTTCACTCAGATCAAGAAGGTCAGAGCAACGGTTCTTGGCTATGACCTTAAGGAAGATGTTGTGCGCCACTGCAACGAAACTGCAAAGAAATATGGCTATGATAACCTGAAGTTCTATGTCAATGACGTCACCAAGGGCGAAGTCTATAAGGATAACGTGGATATGATTATCACTCTTCACGCCTGTGATATCGCAACTGATTTTGCTCTTTATCACGCCATAAGCCACGGTGTCAGGCACATTTTTTCCGTACCCTGCTGTCAGCACGAAATCTGTTCTTCAATAAAAAAGGGCGGCGACTTTGACTTGCTTCTCACTCACGGACTTATCAAGGAGCGCTTCTCGGCACTGCTGACAGACAGCATAAGAGCTGAAATTCTCAAAAAATGCGGCTATGAGGTGGATATAATCGAGTTTGTTGATTTTGCCCACTCACCTAAAAATCTTATGCTTCGCTGCAAAATGAAAAAGCCTCTCACTCCCGATTTAACTCAGGTTGAAGGGCTTATGGAAACCTACGGCTTTGAGCAGAAGCTCTATTCACTTCTCAAAGGCATATAATCAGATAAAACAGCTCCGCAAAGAAAAACGGAGCTGTTTCTTTTTATCGGTTATAATTCAGAAGTGATTCAAATCTGTAGCCCTCGGCTCTTGCCCTATCGATTATATCCCCGAGAGCCTCGGCATTGTCCTTTGACACGCTGTGAAGCAGAATTACTGCTCCGTCGTGAAGGCGGGACATAACCTTATCTGTGGCGTAAGCCTTACCGCGTACCTTTTTAACATCCCAGTCATCATATGCCACAGACCAGAACACACTTTTATAGCCGAGGGAATGTATAAGCTCAAGGGCACTTTCGTTATATTCACCTGCAGGAAAGCGGAAAAACTTTGCTGCATAGCCGAAATTCTCTCTGAGATAGTTTTCCGTTTCTTCTATTTCTGCAGCCATTTTTGTTCTGCTTATGCCTGCAAATGAAGGGTGGTTTGCAGAGTGATTGCCCACAATATGCCCCTCTTTAATCATTCGGCCTATAAGCTCATTTTCTTTTTTTATGTGGTCAAGAGTGCAGAAAAATGTTGCCGTCACACCCTTTTCTTTGAGCACATCAAGAACCTTGCTGGTGAGATTTTCATATTCATAACCGCAGTCAAAGGTCAGATAAAGCACCTTTTCACCTGAGGTGTCAAGAGTAATCGCCTCATATTTGTCAAAAAGCTTCTGAAACTGTATCACGGTGTGATGAGCCTTTCCACCGCTTGCAGGGCCGTGTGAGTGACTCTTTTTTTCGATGGAAAGTCCTTTTGTGTTGTCAGGGTCACTGACCTTATAGCTGACTTTTTCAACAGGCGCATAACCCGATATTGAAGAATCATCCTTTTTGCCTGTCAGAATGAGGCTATCATCTTTTCTGACGGCGTTTTCATTGTTTATAACAGTTGATTCTATTACTCCGGGTGCTTTACCGGTTGTTTCTTGGGCTGTGGTGTTCTCATTTTCTGCCACTGTTTTTCCTTTGCCCATGCTGTAGACGGCACCTATGCAAAAGCATATCAGAATTAAAGCTATTGTTATTTTCTTCATACATATACCCCCTATGTACTTCGGCAGGCTTTTGCCCACCGAAAGAAAAATCACTTGAACATATACTTTACGTCGCCGACAATGCCTTCCATGCTTTTAATGGCGCGCTGTGCCTTTTTTCTTGCTTTGCGTTTCATACCGCTGCCTGCCATGGCACCTTTAAGATATGCAGATGCACCGCCCACTGCAACGCCTATACCTATGCCCGTCATAATACTTTTCATCATAGCTTTTTCTCTCCCGTATGATTTTGTCCGAAAACGGACAGTAATATTTTTAATCAGGCCACTTTTTTTATGTGCAACAATTTTTGGCTTTTGTATTTCTTTTTTTAAAAGGAAATGCTATAATTGCTTTCAGTTATATTTGGGAGTGAATGATAAATGTCAAAGCTTAACATAGTTCTCGTTGAACCGCAGATTCCGCAGAACACAGGCAATATAGCCCGTACCTGTGCGGCAACAGGGGCATCTCTGCACCTTGTAAAGCCTATGGGCTTCACTGTGGATGATAAAAAGCTCAAACGCGCAGGTCTTGATTACTGGTACCTTCTGGACATTACATACTATGACAGTCTGCAGGATTTTTTTGACAAGAACAAAGGCGGAAGTTTTTTCTATTTCACAACAAAGGGGCAGCATATATATTCAGATGCTGAATTCCCCGAAAACTGCTATATCGTTTTCGGCAGAGAGGATGCAGGTCTTCCCGAAGAGCTGCTGAAGGCTAACCCCGACAGCTGCCTTCGAATGCCGATGATAAACGATGCAAGAAGCCTGAACCTTTCAAACACTGTTGCAATTGCAGCCTACGAGGTGCTTCGTCAGTGGGGCTTTCCCGAATTATTATGCCAGGGCGAGCTGACAAAGTATGACTGGTAATAAAATTAAAAACAGATGTATTCACCCGGGAATACATCTGTTTTTGATTATGAAATTCAATTATACTCGCTTACCATGTTATGTCATAAATAAGCATATCGTTTAAAAGTCTTGCTGAGCCTGTTATAGAAGCGGATAAAACCTTGGCGTCAGCAGTGATGTCAATTGCTATATTGTGTGTAATAGATTTCACTTCATCGGTTTTCGGATCATAGACACAGCTGAAAACACAGTCACGATAAATCAGATCGAAGCCGTTAACCGTAACACCGGGAATACCGCCCGCAATTTTGTCAACCTCAGCCTTAATATCCTTGATAGGCACAGGCTGCATTACAGCGCCGTGTGCTGACGGAGGAACAAGAGTGTCTGCAGGTGTGGGCTCAGCATTATATTCTTCTTTAAGTGAGAAGCTGATTTTATATGTACCGTCGCCGAGATCTTCACATTTTGCCCACTCGACTGCATTATAATCTGTGAGGGTGCATCCCTTTTCTGTGCCGTGAACAGGTATATCGTAAAGAATTTCTTCTGCGCCCGGCTGACGAACCAATTCCTCACATTCATCCTCAGAAACCATATAGTTTTCTGCTATACCCAGCACGAAATTGATTGCTGAGCTGAATTCTCTGTTTTCTTCGGGCAGAGCCTGATATTCTCTCTTTTTATAGGCAGGCTTTTCTTTTTTGAATTTGTCAACAAGCAGTGTATACTTATCGATTATTTCCTCAGTTGAAGTCAGCACATCGTCTTTGCTTACAGCTTCACTGTCGGGAGCTGTTGTCTGTTCCTGCTTGTCGGCAGCATCAGAGGGCGCCTTGGTGGTGGGCTGCACAACAGTTTCTGACTGCACAGGCTTTGATTCTTCAACAGGAGGCAAATTGACCATTGTATCCAATTCACCAATTTCGACACTTCCGTCTGCGCTTATAAGAACACTGCCTGTTGTCACTGCTATCAGGCAAATAATAAGACAGCAGACAGCTGTGATAAGTCCCGCAAAAATATAATCGTTTTTTTTCATTTTTCTCACTCCTTTGTTTTTTCACCCAGAATTATATCACAACAAAAATCAAAATTCAATTGTCGTTTTATTTTTATCAGCAAAAATTGCCGCCTTCCTTTTCGGAAAGCAGCAATTTATTTTTTTATTAGCCTCCCGCAGCAGGGCTGAGAAGCCATACCTCATCGCCGTCAGAGAGCTTCTTGCCTTTTCTCAGGCATCTTTCGCCGTTGACATAAACGACAGCATCACCGAATTTCAGCTTTTCATGAGGATTAAGTGCAGGATTTCTAGGCTTGATATATTTGACATCAGGGTCATTTTTCATCTGTTCAAGCTTTTCCAGGTCTTCGCGATAGCCAACCTCCATTTTCTTGGAGATTTCCTCAAAGATTGCGTTGACATTTTTAGCTTCAACATCAAGCAGGCTGAAGCCCGTTGTTGAGCGGATAACACCGAAAATCTTAACCTTTACCATAAGGATAAACCTCCTTTGCACATTCGGGAAGCCTGATTCCCAGTCTTTTAATTGTGCGCATTGTGGGTGCGCCGTCTTTCCAGCCACGGATAATATAGTAGCTGTTTTTCATTTTATGAAGAGGTACCTTTGTCTTTTTCACACCGGGCACCTGCTCTTCGTCTGTCAGACGCTTTGGCAGTGTGTCAGCTTCATCGCCTACAGGCAGACCGAGTATAACATTTGCAAGTCTTTCCACACTATAGCCGTAAGAGCCGCACTTGAGAAATTTACCCATTGTGTAGTGAAGACCCGTTGCTGCGTTGAGTACTCTCGGGTACTGTACAAGAGGAATGTTTATTGCAAGAATTTCAGGGTACTGCATGCCTATATAAAGAATAGGTGTGAGGAATTTGAATGCCTGCTGAACAACTCTGGTCAGGATGCTTGTAGGCTTTGCAACAATGAACCAGGGCAGAATTGCATAAGAGGTGAACACACAGAAGCCTGCAGCCGAGCAGCCCTCCATAACATTCTGGAAGGTGATGGCAAGACCTGCTTTGCCCTTGGGTGTATAAGAGTTCATATTAAGACCGAGACCCTCAAGTACAACCATATAGCCTGCGTTAAGATGGCAGCCGCCACGGTTAGCTGTTGCATAGCCGAGACCCTGACCTACAGCGCCTCGGGGCTCATAAGCAGCAAGTTCCATGCCCTTGGCGTGAATTGCAAATTCCTTGCCGCCGAATTTTTCGCTCATGCGTCTTGTGCCGTCAGCAAGAATGTCGCCTATGCCTCTGCGATAAGCTATATCTTCAAAAACTTCGCTCAGATTATCTGTCTTGCCGAATTCGAGTCCGCAATCCCACATGCCTTTTTCGTTTAGCTCCATAGCAAAAGCAATTGAGCCTGCAGCAGAAATTGTATCTATGCCAAGCTCATCAAGCTCATAATTCCACTTGATAATTTTTTCGATGTCATCATTCATAATATTGGGACCGAGAAGACCGAGAGTTTCAAGCTCGGGACCCTTGATATTTTTGCCGTTATGCATAACTCGTCTTTCACATCTCATGGGACATGAATAGCAGTTGCCGTTTTTCACCAGATGCTTTTCGGCAAGCTCCTCACCCGACACCTTTTCAAAGTTATCGAAACGGCCGTCACCGAAATTCTTTGTTGCAAGAATTCTGTGAGCCTGCATGGGAGCCACAAGACCTGCAGTGCCGAGCTTTGAAAGCTGAGCACCTGTGATGGGATGACGCTTGAGCTGCATATTCCACTGCTCGTTGAGGAAATCGAGTCTTTCCTGGTCATATATCTCAGGATTCTGTGAACCCTTTGCTGTGATAACCTTAAGATTTTTATCACCGAAAACGGCACCTACACCGCCTCGGCCCGCAGTTCTTTCGCCGCTGAACACGCCTGCATAAAGCACCTTGTTTTCACCTGCAGGGCCAATGACGAGAGGACTGACACCCGGCTTGAACTGCTTTTGCACTTCACCGGTATGCATTCCCTTAAGATGTGTTGCATCGTGGAAGGTGACTTCACTGTCATTGATTTCAATCCAGGTCAGCTCGCTTGCTCTGCCGGTTATAACCATAGCATCCCAGCCTGCTTTTTTAAGGCGTCTGCCAAAGGGACCGCCACAGTTTGACGAAGTGAGAATACCTGTCAGAGGAGAAACTGTTGAAATGTTAAAGCGGGTTGATGAGGGAGATTTGCATCTTGTCATAGGGCCTGTGGTAATAACAAGCCAGTTATCCTCATCAAAGGCTTTCATACCGGGTCTTATGTGCTGCAGAAGAATATCGGCAGCCATAATTTTGCCCCCTATTGTTCTTTCTCTGTCCTCATCCGTCCATGGAAACTCACTGTGAGTTTTATTTGTAAGGTCAACAAAAAGCACCTTACCCATATAGCCTTTTAAGTTTGTCATTTTACACCTCGTTAATATTACATATTTTGCATTCTTTATTAGCTCTGACAGTGAGTGTATCCCACAAATCACCGTCAAAAAGAAAAATCTTTCCTGCAAGGGAGTTATCCTTTGTCAGCAGATATCTAATTGCAAGGTTTGCCTGCATCGAGCCTATGATTCCTGCCACTGCCGAAACCGACCTGCCCACAGCCACGTCATTTATAACCCCTGCACATTCGGGACAAGGCGAGCTGAAAGGCACATACAGATATGCCGTACCGTAAAAGCCGTCAATTGAGCCGAACACTGCCGGTACTTTTGCATTTTCTGCAAAGAGGCTGACTGCTTTTCTGCAAAGGGCATTATCTGCAGCGCATATTATAACATCGCTGTCTTTGGCAAAGCTTAGACTTTCAGCACTGTCAATTTTTTTATCAACAGGCACAAACTCCGTGTCGGGAGCATAGGCCGACAGCCTTTCGGTGAGCACACAGCATTTGCTTTTGCCCTCATCCCTTTCGGTGAAGAAAAACTGACGGTTGAGATTAGCCTTGCTGACTCTGTCAAAATCACAAAGATAAATTCTGCCTGCGCCTGCACCTGCAAGATGCACCGCTATGTTTGTGCCAAGACCGCCACATCCTATTATGCATACGGTTTTATCTTTTAGGGTGAAGCCCTGCGTTTCTTCTTTAAAGAACTTATCTGCCATAGTTGCCACCGCAATTCTGGGTGTCACCCGAAAGAGTTTTAACTGCGTGAGGCAGCACATCAATCACAACCTCAAGTGATTCCTTCACTGCTTTCGGACTGCCAGGCAGATTGATAATAAGGGTTTTGCCTCTTATGCCTGCCACAGCTCTTGAAAGCATGGCATTCTTCGTGATTTTAAGACTTTCATACCTTATAGCCTCGGGAATCCCCGGCACCTCTTTTTCTATAACAGCCTTTGTTGCCTCGGGAGTAATATCTCTTGGAGCAAAGCCCGTTCCGCCTGTGGTGAAAACCACGTCTGCACACTTTATGTCTGCAAGGTCTGTGAGTGCTTTTTCAATTTCATCTTTTTCGTCAGGCACGATAAGATAATAAAAAGCTTCACCCATATTTGTCAGCATTTCCTTTATCGCAGGTCCGCTTTTATCCTCGCATAAGCCCTTGCTGCAGCGGTCACTGACACAGACAATTCCGAAAGTCACAAAATCACCCCTTTACATTTTTTATGTTTATGTATATAATATATCATATAGGTGTAATTTTTACAATAGCTGCAGGCCTTTTGTAAAGATTTTTATCCCTTTTGTACTAAGTACACCTTTAATTCTTGTGAAGTTTGCGAAATTTTCGCACTGATTCATAAACCGACCCGTAATTTCTAAACGTGAAAAAACGCAGGAAATAAGGGCCCGACCGAAAAAAACACTGCCAAAGGCATCGGTCAAGGGTAAGAGGAGAAATCTTCTTGCCTTCCGTGATTGAAAAGGAGAATGAATTATGAAAAAACTTCTCGCACTCGCCATAGCTCTTGTTATGGTACTTTCCTTCGCTGCTTGCGGCGGCACAGAAACACCCGAAGCACCCGAAAATCCCGTTATCCGCATGTCAACCACAACCTCAGTCAATGACTCCGGACTTTTAGCTTATCTTCTCCCCCACTTTGAAGAAGCAACAGGCTACACAGTTGAAGTTCAGTCAGCAGGCACAGGTGCTGCTATTCAGGCAGCAAAAGACGGCAACGCAGACCTTATCCTCGTTCACGCAAAGGCTTCCGAAGAGGAATTCATCGCAGAAGGCTACGGCATTGAGAGAATCCCCTTTATGTATAACTACTTTGTAGTTGTAGGTCCCGAAGCTGACCCCGCAGCTATCAAAGACAGCGAAAATGCAGCTGTTGCTTTCGGCAAGATTGCTGATGCCGAGGCTAAGTTTGTTTCACGCGGTGACGAAAGCGGCACACACAAGGCAGAGCTTAAAATCTGGGGCGAAAATGTTCCCGATGCAGAAACAGCTTCATGGTACATAAGCGCAGGTCAGGGCATGGGCGCATGTCTTACAATGGCCAGTGAAGAAGGCGCATACTGCCTGACAGATAAGGCTACCTTCCTTTCAAACAAGGCTGACCTGGATCTTGAAATCATCCTTGCAGAAGGCGAAGATATGAAGAACACATACTCACTTATCGAATGCAACCCCGAAAAGCTCACCGACATCAACACAGACGGTGCAAAAGCTCTTATCGAATGGATGACAGGTGACGAAGCTTCAGCTCTTATCGCAAAATACGGTGAAGAAGAATACGGCTCAGCTCTGTTTTATCTTATCGAGGAATAATTTTGGACAAAATAATTGAAGCCTTCAATATGCTTCTTTCTATGGACAGAGAGTTATTTCAGATTTTAGGGGTAACTCTCCGTATGTCCTTTTTCAGCACAGGAATATCCTGCATTATAGGCATGCCTCTTGGTGTGCTTATAGGAAAGAATGATTTTAAAGGCAAGAGGACTATTAAAAAAATAACCGGTACTCTTATGGGTCTGCCTCCTGTGGTGGCAGGCCTGATTGTCTATATGCTTTTCACTAAATACGGCATATTCGGCTCCCTTGGCTGGCTTTACAGTGTTCAGGTTATGGTGGTGGCACAGTGTCTGCTTATCACGCCTGTTGTAATTAATCTGACTCAGGCTATCGTTTCCACAACAGGCAGAGCAATCACCGAAACGGCAAAGGGGCTGAATTTTTCTTCCGGCAGAACTCTGAGGCTTCTCTTAAGCGAAAACCGTCTTGCTCTGATGAGTGTGCTGCTGAATGCTTTCGGCCGTTCAATTGCAGAGGTCGGCGCAGTCAGCCTTGTAGGCGGTAATATTCAGTGGAAAACAAGAGTCATGACAACAGCTATTGTGCTGGAAACGAACAAGGGCAATTTCAGCTTTGCACTTGCTTTGGGAATTGTTCTGCTTGTGATTTCCTTTGCCGCAAACGTTATTGCAGGCATGCTTGTCAAGGAGGAAAAACAATGATTGAAGTCAGAAAAGCCATAAAAACTTATGGCGACAGAAAGGTTCTGGATGTGTCATCACTGACCTTCAGAAAAGGCGAAACAACAGTTATTGTCGGCCCTAACGGCAGCGGCAAATCAACCCTTCTTAAGATAATTGCAGGCATAATCAAAGCCGATGAAAGTGAAATTTCCCACAAAGGCAGAATTCTCTATCTGCCTCAGCAGAGTGTTGCCTTTTCAAAAACTGTCAGAAAAAATATACTTATGTGCCTTGACACAAATGACAAAGAAGAAAAGTGTGACGAAATTCTAAGACAAATGAATCTCATTCACCTCAAAGATAAAAATGCAAAAACTCTTTCAGGCGGTGAATGTCAACGTTTGGCTCTTTCAAGAATACTTGTAAGTGAAGCTGACTTCATTATTTTAGATGAGCCCACCTCAGCCGCAGATGTTGAGGGTACTGAAATAATGGAAAAGGCTATTTGCGACTATAAAGAAAAATATGGCTGCGGAATAATTATGACTACCCATTCGCCAAAGCAGGCAAAAATTATGGGTGAGAGAATAATTATGCTGTGCGACGGCAGAATTGCCGAAGACGGAAACGCCGCAGATATTCTTGAAAGGCCCAAAAATGAATGGAGCAAAAAATTTATTGCTCAATGGAAAATAGACTGACGGAGGTGCATAGAGTTGCTTAACGTTGTTTCACTCGAAGAAGCTGAAAAAATAATAAATGACAGTGTCCTCTCATATGACAGCTCTTGTGAAAGTGTCTTCCTTAAAGAAAGTGTGGGCAGAGTGCTCGCCGAAAATGTTTATTCCCGCGAAAATCTGCCGGCCTTTAACCGCAGCACCGTTGACGGTTTTGCACTCAGGGCAAGTGACACCTACGGCTGCTCAGAAAGCATGCCTGCTCAGCTCATAACTATCGGCGAGGTTTTTATGGGGGAAAAGGCAGATATCTCTGTTTCTCAGGGCGAATGTGTCAGAATTTCCACAGGCGGTATGCTGCCTGAAGGTGCCGACAGTGTAGTTATGGTTGAAAACACCGACTGTTCCTTTGATGAGCTTTGCCTTATTTTCAAGAGTGTCAGTCCCTTTGAAAATGTGACAAGAAAGGGCGATGACCTGAAAGAAGGTCAGCTCATTCTGAAAAAGGGCACCTGTCTTTCCTCAAAGCACATCGGAGTTCTGGCTGCTTTAGGCATAACCTCAGTCAAGGTGCAGAAAAAAATAAGAATCGGCATTATTTCCACAGGTGACGAGCTCGTTGATATAGGCGATGAGCTGACTCCCGGCAAAATCCGCGATATAAACAGCTATCTGCTTTTTGCCTCAGCGCAGGAAAACGGGTGCACAGCCAAGACCTACGGCATTATAGGTGACAGCTTTGACGAGATATATGCTGCAGTCAGAAAAGCCACTGAAGAAAATGATATTGTACTCATTTCGGGCGGGTCTTCGGCAGGGGTAAAGGATATGACCGTCAAGGTTATTTCATCACTGGGCGAAGTCCGTTTTCACGGAATTGCACTCAAGCCCGGCAAGCCCACAATTTACGGCACAATAAACGGCAAGGCAGTTTTCGGTCTGCCCGGTAACCCTGCAGCAGCCTTTTATGTCACACTGCTTACAGTGATGCCTCTTATAAAAAAGCTTTACGGCAAAAGCTCTGCCAAAAACACCGTCAGGTGCACAATTGCAAAAAACATATCCTCAAATCATGGCAGAGAAGAGATTGTCAGTGTGAAAATCAAAGACGGCAAAGCATTTCCCGTTTATGCAAAAAGCGCCTTCGTTTCACCTCTTGCCGAATGTGACGGCTACATAATCATCAGCCGCAACAGCGAAGGACTCAAGGAAAATGAAGAAGTTACGGTAAATCTCTTTTAACAGACAAGGAGCAAAATATGAAACATAACTATCTGAGCAACGAAGACCTTGAAAAAGCAAAAAAGAGTTATCTGCAGCATATCAGAAGCACCGGCTTCACTTTTAAAGAAGAAACCGTCAGTGTGCAGCAAGCATCAGGCAGGGTGCTTTCAAAGGCAGTGTATGCTCATATCTGCTCACCTCACTATAACGCAAGCGCCATGGACGGAATTGCCGTTAAGGCAGAAGACACCTACGGTGCATCGGAAAGCTCTCCCGTTGTGCTTTCCCCGGATATGTATTGCGTTGTGGACACAGGCGACCCTTTGCCCGAAGAATATGACAGTGTTATTATGGTTGAAGACCTGACTGAAGAAGGCAGCGGAAATCTCAGCATAATTTCAGCAGTGCATCCCTGGCAGAATGTGCGTCAGGTGGGCGAAGATATATGCATGGGTGATATGATTGCGCCCTCCTTCACTGAAATCACACCCTCCCTTTGCGGAGCTTTTCTTGCAGGCGGTGTGGTTAAGGTTGATGTGATAAAAAAGCCTCTTGTGGGCATTATTCCCACAGGCGATGAAATTGTCTCACCCACAAGCGACCCGAAAAAAGGCGAAATCATCGAATTCAACTCCACAATTTTTTCATCTATGCTCTGTGAATGGAGCGCCGAAAGCAAGGTTTATCCCATTGTCAAAGATAAGAAAGACCTGCTTAGAAGTGCCATAGAGCAAGCCGAAAAGGAATGTGATATTGTTCTTGTACTGGCAGGCTCCTCTGCAGGCAGAGACGATTACACAAGCGCCATAATCTCAGACCTCGGCAGGGTACTTTTTCACGGAATTGCCATTAAGCCCGGAAAGCCTGCCGTGCTCGGCATAATAAACAGCACCCCCATAATCGGAATTCCCGGCTACCCCGTTTCGGGCATAGTTGTTATGGAAGAAATTGTCAAAGAAGTGACAGCGGCTTATTACGGCGCGCAAAAAGAACAAAGAGAAACACTCAGGGCAATTCTCGGCAAAAGAGTTGTGTCTTCGCTTAAATATCGCGAGTATGTACGTGTAACCCTGGGCAGGATGAATGACAGCTTTGTTGCCGTACCCTTGCCGAGAGGTGCAGGTGTTATAACAAGCTTCACGAAGGCAGACGGCATTCTGACTGTGCCGCAGAACAGCGAAGGCTTTGATGTCGGCGAAGAAGTCGAAATTGAGCTGCTCAAACCCCGAAGCAGAATTGAAAATGCCCTCATCGTTACAGGCAGCCACGACCCTCTGATAGATGAAATTGCAGATATTGTTGCCTGCGACGGTTACGGCTTTGCCATGTCATCATCCCATGTGGGCAGTATGGGCGCCATAACCGCCATAAAAAACAGGCAGGCTCACCTTGGCTGCATACATCTTCTTGACACTGAAGACGGCACCTATAACGAAAGCTATGTCAAAAAATACTTTCCTCAGGGCGGCGTAAGGCTTGTCAAGGGCATCGGCCGAATTCAGGGTCTTATGGTCAGAAAGGGAAATCCCCTTGGCATAAAAGGCTTTGAGGATATAACAAAGGGCAGATATGTCAACCGTCAGGCAGGCTCAGGCACAAGAATACTCTGTGACTATCTTATAAAAGAAAAGGGTATGAACAAAACCGAAATTGACGGCTATCGCAACGAGGAATTCACCCACACAGGTGTTGCGGCACTTATAGCTGCAGGCAACGCCGACTGCGGTCTCGGCATTTATTCGGCCGCAAAGATGTACGGTCTTGATTTTATTGAGCTCTGCGTTGAGGAATATGATATTCTTATAGACGAGAGTGTGTATGAAACTGAAAAAGTGCAGAATTTCCTGAAGGTTTTTCATAGTGAAAAGCTGAAAGAAAGACTTGCTGAAATGGGAGGTTATACCTTTGGCTGAACTGACACATCTGAATAAAAAAGGCGAAGCTGTTATGGTTGACGTCGGCGATAAGGAAATAACAAAAAGAACAGCCACAGCCTTGGCAAAAATCAAAATGCAAAAGGAAACACTGCAAAAGCTGCTTTCATCCTCACTGAAAAAGGGTGACGGCCTTGCCACTGCAAGAATAGCGGGAATTATGGGCGCAAAAAAGACCAGTGATCTTATCCCCCTTTGCCATAACATTCCCATTGACAGTGTGGAAATCACCTTTGAGCCGGTCGGTGAAGACGAGCTTCATATTTACTGCAAAGGCAAGTGCAGCTATAAAACAGGCATTGAAATGGAAGCACTCACAGGCGCTTCTGTGGCCGCACTGACAATTTATGATATGTGCAAGGCTATTGACAGAAAAATGGAAATCAAAGAAATTAAGCTTCTTGAAAAAACAGGCGGAAAGAGCGATTTTAAAAATGATTGACAACTTAGGCAGAAACATTAATTATCTCAGGGTGTCTGTAACCAAGCGCTGCAACCTTAACTGCTCCTACTGCGGAAGCAGAAATGAAAAAGCGCAGGAGCTCACTCCCCTGCAGATTGAAAATATCGTCAGGGCCTTTGCCCATCACGGCATCACTAAAGTCAGACTTACAGGCGGTGAGCCGCTGGTGAGAAATGATATAGCAGAAATTGCCGGGCGCATCAGCAGAATTGACGGCATAAAAAAGCTCGCTCTCACCACTAACGGAATATTGCTCAGGGATTATGCCTGCAAGCTAAGACAAGCAGGTGTCACTGCAATAAACATAAGCCTTGACACCACAGACAGAGAACAATATAAGCAAATTACGGGGTTCGACGGTCTCGGCAGAGTACTTGAGGGTATTGATGAATGTGAAAAAGCAGGACTTTCCCCCATAAGGCTCAACGCAGTGCTCATAAGAGGCAAAAATGACAACGCCGCCGAAAGCCTGATAAACATAGCCCGCGAAAGAAAAATCGATGTGCGCTTTATTGAGCTTATGCCTTTTTCTGAAGACGGTGAAAACACTGAGCTTGTTGTTAAGGCTGAAGAAATTCTCAGCAGATTTTCCTTTCTTTCCCCCGTTTCAAAGGAAGGTGCAAGTGATTTTGAAAAAAGTGTTGCAAGATATTACACAGCCGATAATTTCAAAGGCAGGGTTGGCTTTATCACCCCTGTGAGCCACAATTTCTGCAGTGAGTGCAACCGTATAAGACTACTTTCCGACGGCAAGATCAGGCCGTGTCTCGGAAACAACGAAGTCTTTGATATTATGAATGTCATTGATGACGAAGAAAAGCTCAGGGAAGAAATCAGAAAAATCATTCTGTTAAAGCCTGCTCAGCACAGCTTTCACTGTGGATACGGCAACAGCCACGGTCTGAATCTTATAGGAGGTTAATTATGGAAGGTAAAGTTTTATCAATTAATATAAGTGAAAAAAAAGGAACACCCAAGACGAAAATCAATCCGGGTGTACTCATAGAAGATTTCGGCTTTGAGGGTGATGCCCATGCAGGCAAGTGGCACCGTCAGGTCAGTCTGCTTGCCAAAGAAAGCATAGATAAATCAAAGGGTCTGCCCACAGACGGTCTTTGCCACGGTGTTTTTGCAGAAAACATCACAACCGAAGGCATCGAGCTTTATACTATTCCTGTCGGCACAAAGCTTAAAGTCGGCGAATGTATAATCGAAATCAGTCAGATTGGCAAAGAATGCCACGAAGGCTGCGCTATCCAGAAGCTTGTGGGCAAGTGCGTTATGCCGCGCGAGGGCATATTTGCAAAAGTTATCAAGGGCGGCAAGGTTTATGAAGGCGACTCCATAACCGTAGAAGAATAACTGTATATAAAAGGATAAAAGGCCTGGAATCTCTGCAGAGATTCCAAGCCTTCTGTTTTATTATGTTGATTTATTTCTCTTCAACCTCAAAGCCCTTCTTTATAAGCATAAACAAAGGCACAATAACAAAGGCTGAAATGATTGCCGCATAAAGGAACATGCTCTTTGACGGCACAAGTGTATTGACACCGTATTCGTTGACATAGGTTATTTCTGAATTGCGGCAGGCTATATCGCCAAGCGCAGGACCGAGCACCATAGGAATAAGAACAGTGAATATCATTCTGATACCCTGGAAAAGGCCTGCCTTGCCCTCAGGGATAAAGTCCTTGATAGCAGCATTGAACTGGATGCCCATAACAAGATTGCCTACCACTGTGGGTACTATGCCTATGAGGATAACATAGATATTTGTTGAGGTTGAAAGAAGCAGCAGACCGATAGTCATGCAGAATGTGCAGGGTATAAGACCCAGCGCCTTATTCTTTGCTGAAAGCTTGAGAAGCAGAGCTATAGATGCCACAAGTGCAATTATAACAATTACGGCAGTGACTATAACACCTGTTGTCAGAAAATCAGGACCACCGTTTTCAGGGATGACAACATACTGAAGATAAACAAGCAGATAAGGGAAGAAGACCTGATAGGCCACGCTTGAAAAGCCTACAGCCAGAAGAGTGAGATAAAGTCTGGAATTTTCTTTGATAACCGAAGGTCTGAAGCCATAGAAAAGATCTGCCCAATAGCTGCTTCCCGAAGCCTGATTATCCTCTGCTGCCTGAGCGGGATTCTTAATAAGAAACAGACCTGCAACGCCGCAGACTGCAACTATAAGACCGAGCACAAGGAAGAAGTTCTGATATGAAACAGTGCCTGTCTGTGCAAGTGAGCCGATGCCCATAACTGTTGCAACAGATAAGAAGCCGACAAATGTGAGTGCGGTTTCCATAGTGGGTCTTATTTTCGGAGTTGTAATCTCTGTCAGCCATGCGTTAAAGGCAGCATCGTTACTTGTGGAGCCCATAAAGGTCATAATTATATCCATAACAATTACTACCCAGACAGTAGCTGTAAGTATTTTTGCTTCATCACTTATGCCGAGAAGCGCAGAAATGTTATCTCTTGTTATAAAGCCGAAGGCCGCTGTAACGATACCCCACAGTATGTAACCGACAGAAATAAAGAGCTTACGGTTTTTCATCTTATCACTGAGAGTGCCCATCAGGAATGTTGTCAGCACTGCTGCAACTGCTGAAAGGCCAACCATTCGGCTGATAGCAGTGGTGGGTGCCATTGCGCCTTCCATAGCCGCCTGAGATGCATTTGCATAAACGGAGTTATAAAGGAATGTGTTGAAATACATATTTTCAATATTCCATGCAATACCGCCCATAAAACTGAACAAGCATATTGTAAACCAGTTCAATTTAGTAAGTTTTCCCTTGATCATTTTGTTTTCTCCTTTTGTTTTATTTATACCATTGTATATCAAAGCTCACATAAAATCAATGTTTTTTGAACTTTACTTATCTTTTTTGACATTTTTTGAGCTTTTGAGACTTTAAAAGTACATTTTTCGAGATTTTGAACTTTTTGCACAAAATCCGACTGAATCGCAGGTATTTTTATATTTATGTTGCAATTTCCAAAAAATAATGATAATATAGAATTACAATAGTGAGAGGACTATTAAGCTATGTTAAAATTTACATCAATTAAAAAATATATTTCTGTTTTGCTGGCAGTTTTTTTAATTGCCTCTATGATAATTATACCCGCTTCAGCAGAGGATGTGCAAATAACAGAAAGCAGCACTTATGTTCTTAACCGTGACGGCAACGGTGAGCATTTATATCTCTATCAGAGTCCCTGCATGATAGGCTATGACTTTGATAATAAATACGGTGGCAACGGTGTTCCTATACAGGCCTTTATTTTCACCATGTATAACTCTGTGACAAATGAGCATTTCCCCACATATTGCAGCGACATCAATATTACCGCTGTGCAGGGTACCGACTATCGACGCTTAAATCTGGAAGATTCTCCCTTCTCGGGAAGTGCCGCCGGCCGTGTGCGTGCAATTTTGCAGAACGGCTTCTATATTATCCCCATAGAAGGCGAATCGGCTGCAGATCATGCGGCAAGAGTGAATGCAAAGGTTGCTGAGCTGGCACGGGCTTCAGGCCTTGACAGTCTTACTGTCGGTGAAGCAATTGCAGCAACACAGACTGCTATCTGGCAGGTTATCCACGGGCCTTCTCTTTCATTTCCTAAATTTTGCCGATATGTTTTTAATCCCACCAACACTACATATGCAAGCCTGTGTTCATATAATGAATTAAGACATAAAGACCTCACTCTTATTAACAACACAATCAAGGCAGTCTATGACTATCTTCTTTCACTTGCACCGGTTGCCGCTGCAGAAAAATCTGTTTCTCCTGCTTCATTCACTGATTTGCAGGACCCGGTTCTCACACGCAATGCCGACGGTACATATAATGTTTCTGTTACCACAACGGTTGATGTGGAAATGGTTCAGGGCGATTCCCTGACCCTTAAAGCAGAGCTTAACGAAAGCTATTATGCAACAACCGAGCTTTCAGACGGCAATCGCTCCGTTACTCTGACTATCAACAATGTTCCTGCCTCATTGGCTTCTGATGAGGTGACACTCTCCATTTCGGGTTATCAGACCGCTTCAGGCTTCTTTTTCTTTGATGCCTCAGGCAACCGTACTGCTTCTCAGGCTATGGTCGGCTATAACAACAGCCGTTTGCCTGTATATGCACAAGTGACTGCAGCCGATGAGCGAATTCTCAACATCTATAAATCCACTAACATTAAAACCGATGACAACACGACAATAAATAAGCCTCTGAGCAATATCACATTCGATATTTTCCCTGTTGCAACTATGGATGAGTATTATTCTGACGGCTATGTGCTCCCCGAAGCTACTGAATACACTTACCCTGAACTCGCTGAATATTCAATTGTCACCGACGCAGACGGCAAGGCATCATTTAATTTCCTTCACCACGGTCTGCCTGACGGTATTTATCTTATTGTGGAGCGCAAGCACCCCAGCATCGTCAAGCCCGTAGAGCCATTTTATCTCTTCGTTCCTATGACGAGTCCCGACGGCACTGAGCTGATTTATGATATTACGGTCAAGCCGAAAAATGAGGTCAAGGGCGGAGTAAAAATCGAGAAGGATGTTATTTCCATCGGCAACAACGAAGCCTCAGCAGATGCTTATGCTCCCCACACCTGGATTATCGGCACAACCGTACCTGAAGATATTTCTGTCGGAAAATCCTTCATCATAAAGGATACTCTTGACAACCGTCTGGATTATATGGGAAATCTTAAGGTGGTTCTGGAAAACGACACTAACACAGCTTTCAAATCCGTTGAGCTGGTTGCCGACACAGATTACAAGCTGACTGTAAACGATGTCGATTCACTTTCAGGAAACAAGCCCTCTGATTCATTCAGAATAGAGCTCACCGGTGCAGGCATGAGCAAAATTGCAACCACTATAGGCAAAAACGATTACAGCACCTATATGTTACGCGTCTATTTTGATGCTCAGATCAATGCAAATGCAGAAATTGCCACAAACATTCCTAACCGCGCCGAGCTTGAATATACCAACGGCACCGACATCAAGTTTGAAAAAGAGTCTGATGTGCCCCATGTATTCACCGGAGGAATCAATTTTCTTAAGGTTGATGCCGACAATAACGAAACAACTCTCTCAGGTGCAGTTTTCGAAATATACCGCCCTGCCACCGAGGAGGAAATCAATGCAGGCGACAGCCGACTTGCCGAAATTCCCGGTGTTTCCGACAAAGTGATAAAGGTGTCATTCTTTGATAACAGCGCACTTAAGGGTGATAAGGTCACTTCAGCAACCTCCGACAAGGATGGTATGGTTTCCGTCTACGGACTGGCCTACGGCAAATACTATCTGGTAGAAACCAAAGCTCCTGACGGATATAACATTTTGCCCGAAGCATTGGAAGTAACCATAGATTCCACAAGTCACATTGAAGGCAATGAAATTAAAATCCTTAATAAAACAGGTTCGCTTTTACCTGAAACAGGCGGTATAGGTACCACTGTTTACACAATAAGCGGCATCATTCTTATGGGTGTTGCGTGTCTGATTCTTTATAACAGACGCAAACGCCGATCATAACAGAATAAAACAGCGTTGCAGTGTAGTAAGCTGCAACGCTTTGTTTTTGTGATATCAGAAAATATGCTTGCCCGGTGAAAGAGTATATTCTTTGCCTTCAATAAGGGCTGTTGACGGCACGGGGGTGATTATTTCATAATGTACCCTGCCGTTTTCGTGCCACCAACGCGAAGAAACCCTGCCTG
The DNA here is from genome assembly GCA_045592465.1 of Acutalibacteraceae bacterium. Lineage (GTDB taxonomy): Bacteria > Bacillota > Clostridia > Oscillospirales > Acutalibacteraceae > UBA6857. Next base: position 32,602 of record JAZNUW010000038.1, read on the forward strand.
AAGCAGTATCGATTTCTGCTTTGAACCAGTCAATGCGTTCATCTGCGATGGGAGCAAAATGAATTTTTGCAAAACCGGGCGCATCCGGGACTGTGTTGATACCTGCCATAACGCCATACATCCAGTCACCGACCGCACCGTAAGCATAGTGGTTATATGAATTCATAGATACAGGCCAGATATCACCGTTCGGCTTGATGCCGTCCCAGTGCTCCCAGATGGTAGTGGCGCCCTTACTGATGGGATAAAGCCATGAAGGGTATTCCTTTCTCAGAAGCAGTGTGTAAGCGAGCTCCCCGTAGCCATATCGCGATAAGACGTGCAGAATGTAGGGAGTACCAACAAAGCCTGTCTGTATCATATCGCCCTGCTTATGAATGAGTGCTGCAAGTGAATCGGCCACATCCTGAGGCTTGTCTGTGAGTTCAAAATAAAGGGCCATTATATGCTCAGTCTGGGTTTTGAAATCATCACGGAATTCTTTTATAAAGGCTGAGCGGATATTCTTGTGAAGCTCTTCATAAGCGCAAACGTCGCGCCCGAGCACCCTGCCCATTTTAACGAGGATATTTACCGTGTTGGCATAATAAGCAGAAGCAACCAAATCATCTCTTGTGGGGCCTTTGAATTTTCCGTAGACACCGCCAAGCTCCAGCCAATCGGCATAATGCTTGCCGCCAAACCACAAATTAGTTTTAGTGGTGGTTTTTGTTATGTAATCCACCCATTTGCAAACAGGCTCAAACAGGCTTTCTAATATTTCAGTGTCGCCATAGCTGAGATAGCATTGCCACGGGCAAATTGCGATAGCATCGGCCCAGGCTGTGCTTATTCTGGGCTTGCGCGGATATATTGACGGTATAAAATCAGGCACAGCGCCGTTTTTATACTGTTCAGCCTTAACGTCATTCAGCCACTTCTTGAAAAACTTCAGCACATTATAGTTATAGCTTGCAGTACGCATAAAGACCTGAGCATCTCCCATCCAGCCCAGTCTTTCGTCACGCTGAGGACAGTCGGTGGGAATGTCAAGGAAGTTGCCCTTCTGACCCCATATGATGTTGCTGAAAAGCTGATTAAGCAAGGGGTCTGAGCTTTCAATATAGCCTGTGCGCTTAATGTCGCTGTGTACCACGATAGCTTTGAAATTTTCTTTTTTTATTTCAGCAGGGTAAGAATCCACTCTTACATAGCGAAAACCGTAAAAGGTCAGATTCGGCTTATAGGTTTGTTTGCCCTGCTTGCAGGTGTATTTATAAAGAGCCTTTGCACTACGATAATTTTCGTTATAGAAACTGCCGTCTTTATCAAGAATTTCACCGAAAGAGAAAGCAAGCTCATCTCCCTGATTTGCATCGATAGTGATTTCAAGATATCCCGTCATATTCTGACCGAAATCCAGCACAGTTTCGCCTTTCGGTGTGATAATAATATCCTTTACACCAAGACGCTCCTGTTCTTTTACAGCTTCGCCCTGCTGCTCTATCAGCAAATCCTGAGTGTTATTCCCGGCTATTGCCGCCACAGTGTCAAAAACAGGTGTGTGCGTCGCATCATATATAATACCGTTATACAAATGGCAAAAACGCAGATTGCTTTCTGCAACAAGCCAGCTTTCATCAGTGCCGATATCCTCGGTGGTACCGTCAGCAAAAGAAATATGAAGCTGAGCAATAACTGCCTTCGGCTGCTTTTTTTTAAGTCTCCAGAACCAGCCTTCAGCAAGCTGCAGAATTATGGTGTTCTCTTGCTGCAGCAGAACCGTCACATCATAGGCCTGAACCTGCAGGCGGTTATGATAAGAAGTCCAGCCGGGAGCCATAACAAAATCACCCACACGCTGACCGTTGATAGTGGCTTCGTAAACGCCGCGTGCCGTAACGTATAAAGTGGCAGAATCGACCTTTTTGTCAACATCAAAATCTTTTCTGAAAAGAGGACATACCGTCCCCATATTATAGGCAGGAAGTATCCAGTCAGCCTTTAACATTGCTATCACCTCGCTGTCATCAGTTTAGCAAAATCTGCAAGTTTTTTCAATAGCAACAGGACAAAACATCACAGAAATATTTTCTTATTCAGACATAAACTCTGTGTTTTTACTTTTCAGTCTTCGCCACAAATTACATTATTTCATCACTATTGACAACACCTGCTGTTCAAGCTATAATTTTTTTAAAGAACGAATTCAAGAGGTTTATTATGGCGAAGATAACTACAACCAAAACCCATACAAGCGGCATCGCTCTGGGAGGCATCGGCAGCGGAAGTGTTGAGCTTTTGCCCGACGGCGAGTTTCACTATTGGCTTGTTGCAAATCCACCCAGGCTGACTTCACTCTCTCACGAAAAAAAGGTTGATGACGGTGAGAGCAGCACAGGTGCACTCTCCTTCTGGGTCAGAGCAAAATCAGAAGGTGCAGAGCCTGTTATCCGTAAGCTCGGCATGAAAACAGATGCCGATGATTTTACATACCGCATGTTTGCCTGGAATAAGCCTGTGCAGAGAATTGACTTTAACGGCAGATTCCCTGTTTGTAACCTTGACTATATCGACTCCGATTTGCCCTGCAAGGTTTCCTTAAGAGCCGTTTCGCCTTTTGTGCCGCACAACTCAGACATTTCTGCAACCCCCGGGTTTTATCTCGACTTTACCGTAGAAAACCCTACAGACAAAACTCTTGAAATAAGCCTCTTAGGTGCCTTAGAGCCAAATTTTGCAAACAAAAAAGAGGGCTGCAGAAACACTCTCATACATATGAAAAACGGCTTTGGGGTGCATATAGAGCCTGATAAAAAATCAGATTCACCTTCCTGCGGAGATGTCTGTCTTTCTATAAACAGCAATGGTGAAAACTCATATATCACAGCCGACAATTTCCGCTATCTTAGAGAGTACGTCGGCAACTCAGACTTCGGTGTGACACAGGAATCATTTTTATTTGACTTCAGAGAAAGCGGCTCTTTGCCTGACACCGCATCAGGAAATAAGCCTTCGGCAATCCCGATAAATCTGCAGCTGCTTAAAAATGACAGACTGGATTCTTTGTGCAAAGAGTATTCGGGTTATCCCTTCGCCTCTTCACTGCTTAAAAGAATCCGTCACTGCACACCCGGTTTTCCCTCTGACAGAGAAGAGAAAATTGCCTTTCTTAAATGCTGCAGGAAGCAATTATACCGCATGGGAAATAAATTCGGCTCTTGTGCACTTTGCAGCAAGCTTAGTCTCGCTCCCGCAGAGAAGAAAAATATAAGCTTTGTGCTTTCGTGGTACTTTCCTAATCACTTCACTAAGGCAGGCAAACGCCTCGGGCACTATTATGAGAACCTGTATAAAAGCTCACTTGAAGCTAACAGGTTTTTGAGTGATAATTCTGAGAGAGTGTATAAAAGTGCAGTCAGCTTTGCAGATATGCTATATAACACCGATTTACCCTCGGTTTATCCTGATGCTTGGTCATCAAACCTGTCACAGCTGATAAAATGCTCCTGCTATATCAAAAACGGAAAGTTCGGTCTGTGGGAGGGCCTTGGCTTTTGCGGATTCCACACCACAGACATAACATATCACGCATCCTTCGGTCTTGTTAATCTGTTCCCTGATTTGCAGAAAAAGCAAATGAAAATGGGCGCAGAATTTCAAAGAAAAGACGGCAGGGTACATCACCTGTTTAAACCGGGCTTTGAACGGGTTGACAACGGCTTTGACCGTGTTGATATGAATATGCAGTTCGTTTTGATGGTGCTTCGCGACTATCTTTTCACAGGCGACAGAGAATATCTTGCTTCACTGCTCGATAACGTCAGACGCGCCATGGATTCCATTGAAAAGCTTGACACAGACGGCGACGGACTGCCTGACAGCGGCACTAAACGCAACACCTATGACGCCTGGAATTTTTCAGGTACCCCTGCATATATTTCCATTCTTTGGCTGGCTGCTCTTAAGGCAGCTGCAATAATCGCGGAAATTGCCCACGACAAGCCCAACATGGATAGATGGAACGCCCTTTTGGAAAGGGGCAAAAAATCGCTGGAAGAAAAGCTGTGGAACGGTAAATATTACAATCTTTGGAAAAGCGGCACCCGTACAGACGAATCTCTTATGACTGCACAGCTTGACGCAGAGTGGTTCTTAAGAATGTCAGGTGTAACGGGAAATCTCAGCGATGAGCGAATACGTGACGTTGTGAAATTCATATTCCAAAATAATTTCGATGCTGAGGCAGGTCTTATCAATGCCTCCTGCCCTGACAGCCGAAAAACTACCATACACACATATAAAAACTGTCAGGCAGGCGCAGCCTGGACAGGCATCGGCTATGCTTTTTCGGCTCTTGCTCTTTCGGTGGGACTTCGCGAAATTTCAGACACTGAAGTCAGCTCAATTCACAACAACCAGATGCGCTTCGGCTCATTCTGGGACCACTGGGAATGCGGTCACCACTACACCCGCCCTATGTCCGCCTGGACTATCCTTCACGCTGCCCTTGGTCTTTCCCTTGATTATGAAAGCAAAAATATCACCTTTAAGCCTATCAGCAAAAACATAAAGCTTCCTCTTTGCCTGCCCGACATTCTGGCAACAGTCACCTTTACTGACGGCGCGCTCAGCATAGACTGCCTTAAGGGAAGTCTTGACGGCTGGGAAATAACCGTCCTATAAAATGTACTGCTTTAAGGCACTGCATTAAGGACTGCTTCATCTGACCTGCAGCATTTTGCAGCGCTGAACATTAACAAACGCAAGCAAAAAATTTCCCTTCACCCGAGGGGAATTTTTTGTATATTTGCATAGAAATTTTCGTTATTATAACTATTGACACAGAAAATGCGATATGTTAACATAAAATTAACAGCAGAACCCCTGCTGAAAACAATTAAAGGAGATGAATTTTATGTGGGAAAAAATAGTTGCATTCTTTATGTCAATTATTGCGTTTTTTAGTGGCCTTTTCGGTTTCGGTGGCGAAAAAAAATGCTACGAATACAGGAATCTGTCCTACGGAAGCCATGAAAGACAGGTTCTTGATCTTAACATACCGAAAGACAATGACGGAGAAATCGGGCTCGTGCTTTTCATTCACGGCGGCGCCTGGATAACAGGTGATAAGGAAGGTTACAAGTCAGGCGTTAAGGCAGCTGCAGAAACCTACGGCTTTGCAGGAGCTTCAATCAACTACCGTTATATCAGCGAAAGCATTGACCTCAACGATATTCTTGACGATATAGACCTTGCCCTCAGATGTATAAAACAAAAAGGTGAAGAAAACGGCGTTAAAATTAATAAGGTTCTTCTCACCGGCGATTCGGCAGGCGGACATCTTTCAATGCTTTATGCATATTCCAGAGCCCAGACCGCTGCAATCAAACCCGCAGCAGTTGTCAGCAATAGCGGACCTGCAGATTTAACAGATGAAAACTTCTATATAAACAATGCTATGGGCGATGAAGAATATGTTTCTCTTCTGTTTTCATATGCTTCAGGTCAGAAGTTTAAATATGCAGACAGAGAAAGTGCAAAAACTGCCCTCGAAAAGGTTTCACCCGTTTTCTATGTGAATAAAGACACCGTGCCTACAGTTATAAACCACGGAATGAAAGACAGCATTGTTCCTTACAGCAACGCAGTCACTCTCGACGCCAAGCTGACACAGAACGGCGTAACGCATGTGCTGAACTCCTATCCTAACTCAGACCATGACCTCGGAAACGATGCAGCAAACAAAAAAATTGCAAACGATCTTCTTATTGAGTATTGCAACAAGTATCTCAACTGATATAAAAATTAAAAGTGAAGCGGGTATAGTCTGAGAAGGCTATACCCGCTTTTTTATAACCCCTTACAGCACAAGGGAAAACTGCAATAAAATTACGATACCACCGTCGACAACATTGTATCAACAGTGGTATTGATTATGTGGTTCTACGCCAATTTTGATACAATGCAACGATTTTTGACAGCGTTGCATTATACAGTACAATGATTCTTTTATCCGTATATACATTTCACCACTTCAAAATAAGCATCAATATTCTCCCACTTTGCCGTAGCGGGTATGTCGCAGCCCGATGAAATCATAAAGTTCGGGTAAGCCTTACATTCCTCATAGAGAGCCTTCACGCTCTCTTTTATTTTTTCCGGTGTTGATGTAGTGAAAAGCACGGGATCGATGTTACCTATAACAAGAGAATCCGAGGGCATTTCGGGAAGCAATTTTGTAAGAGGTACAGCATTACCGAAATGATAAATATCAGCACCGTAGGTTTTAATCTCGGCTGTCATATCACCGATTGCATCACCGCAGTTGTGGTAACAGATTATAAAGTTATCATCGTTCACAGCATCAAAAATTTCTTTTACAAAGGGTGCAGAAAACTCTGCATTGAGCTTTGGTGACAAAAGTCCCGCCGCAGGCTCTGCCATAATAACACCGTCAGCACCTGCAGCCTTAAAGGCTTTTATGTAGCTGATAATAAACTCTGTAGCCTTTGAAAGAAGTATCTTTACTTCATCGGGGCTGTCATAGCACTCCATCATAAGCTCCGTCATATCAAAAAGTCTGCCTGCAAGAGAATAAGGCCCGATAACACCGCAGAAAACAGGAAT
>JAZNUW010000039.1:0-3431 GCA_045592465.1 Acutalibacteraceae bacterium
GGCAACAACTTCGATAAGCTTGATGCAACAGAGAAAAACCGAATGCTCAGAACTATTGTTGAAAAAATCATTTGGAATGGCGAAGTGCCTGTTATTACTATGATCGGAGCCAATGAGGCAACTGCGGACATTGATGCGCCTCAAGGTGAGGATAGCAAACGAAATCCTTATGCACTATCGAAGCCGAAAGAAAGATTCTAACCTTATATCCGTCAATGAACCCATTGACACTGACAGTGAGGGTAATCCGCTGACACTTATTGACATTATAAGTGTTGATGACACAATATGCGATGACATTGACCTGAAAAACAAAACAAAGCTCTTATATGAAATGATTGAAGGTCTTAAGGATGAACGTGACAAAGAAATAATTATAAGACGCTATGGCTTATATAATCAAAAAGAAATGACACAGAATGAGGTTGCTAAAGCACTCGGTATATCCCGTTCTTATGTTTCAAGGATAGAGAAAAGAATCATTGAGCAGTTAAGAGACAGCTTCTCGGTTTAATATGCAAAAACAGCGCGGTAAAGCAATAACCGAGCTGTTTGTTTACTTATATCCTTGGCGGCTTTTCAAATGAAATTTTGCCCATCTTTCCCCCGCGGTACTCATCAAGCAGCATAACAGAGGCACGTTCGGTGTTGACCTCTCCGCCGCGAATAAGCATTCCGCGTTCTCTGCCGATTTCTTCGAGAATTTCCCAAGGCATCACAGAGTGTATATCGTCAATGTTTTTCAGCTTGTATCTGCCCGTCAGCTTGTCTTCATAACCGTCAACGAGCACCTGTATAAGCCTGACAGCCATAGTTTCAATATCGGTGACCTCGTCCTTGACCGAACCGATAAATGACAGCCTGTCGCCAACCTCGGGGTCATCAAACTTAGGCCAGAGTACACCTGGTGTATCGAGCAGCTCAATGCCGCCACCGATAGCAAACCACTGATTGCTTCTTGTCACACCGGGTTTATCAGCAACCTTGGCTCTGTTTTTGCCTGCCATGCGGTTAATAAAAGAGGATTTGCCTGTGTTAGGAATGCCGACAACCATCATTCTCAGAGGCTTGCCCGGCATGCCCCTGTCCTCGTTCTTTTTAATTACATCTTTGAGAACCTCTCTGACAAGTGCGTGGTACTGATTAAGACCCTTGCCGCTTCGGCAGTCAACAGCTATAGCATACTGTCCCTGACTTCTGAAATAATCAATCCACTGCTTTGTTATATTGTCATCGGCAACATCACATTTGTTTAAAAGCACTATTCTGGGCTTTTTCTGTGTCAGTTCATCCAGCTCAGGGTTGCGGCTTGAATAAGGAATACGGGCATCTAAAAGCTCCGTAACTGCATCAACCAAAGGCAAGCTCTCTTTTATAAGTCTGCGTGTTTTTGCCATATGACCCGGAAACCACTGCACAACTTGTTTCTGCTGGTCAGCCATAATAATTCTCCTCTCTTTCAAAATGAGGACTGATGCTTAATCAGTCCCTGCTCTTTTATTCAACTTTCCATTCGGAAAAAGGTATAAGCTGAAGCTTCTTTTCTTCTCTGTCTTTATCAAAATTTATAACCTTAAGCTTCGCAACTCCGAAAATATATTCTTCTCTTATAAAGCCGACCTTATCGCTTCGGCTGTCGGTTGAACCCTGACGGTTATCGCCCATAACAAAGACGTAGCCTTCAGGCACCTTAACAGGAAAATTCAGACTGTCTTTATTAATTGTCAGATTATTTATATAAGGCTCATAAAGAAGTTCACCGTCAACAAAAACATCACCTGTTGAAAAATCGATATCTACAATCTGATTTTCGGTTGCAATAACGCGCTTGACAATTGAATTGCCTGAAAAATTCGGCTGTGTTGAAATAATAACATCACCTTGCTTCGGCTCTGAACAAAAGGCAGTGACAATAAGTCTGTCACCGTCATGAAGAGTGGGCAACATGGAATTGCCGTCAACAGCAACAATCTTAAAGCCGAAGGTATAAAACAGCAGTACAATAACAAGACCTGTGACTGCCATCATAGCATTTTCATAAAAAGCAAGAATAAGCTTTTCCTTGAGGGACAGTTCACAGCTTTTCTTGTTTGCAAGATCTTTCAGCACAATTATCAGTCCTTTTTATACAACTTTCCATTCGGACGGGCTGTTGATTTTCATCTGTCCCGTATACTGGTCGGTGGAGAAAACTCTGTATTTAACTACACCAAGAATATATTCTTCCTGAATAAAGCCGATTTTCTCACTGCGGCTGTCGGTTGAACCCTGTCGGTTGTCACCCATAACAAACACATGATTTTCCGGTACTGTCACAGGGAAAGAGATGCCCTCACTGTTAAGTGTGCGGTTGTTGATATAGGGCTCATCAAGGAGTTCGCCGTCAACATAGACATCGCCTGTGGCAAAATTGATGTCAACAGTCTGATTTTCAGTTGCAATAATTCTTTTAACAATCGGCTCCTGAAAATAGTTTGGCTGAGTAACAATGACAACCTGACCGTATTCGGGATTAGTGTCATATGCTGACACGATAAGCCAGTCGCCGTCATAAAGTGTGGGCACCATTGAAGAGCCGACAACACCGACCACTCTGAAAATAAAGGTGAAAATTATCATGATGGTAACAAGGGCAGTTGTCAGCACAGATGCCATATCATAGAAGTTGACAATAAGCTTTTCTTTGAAGGTAAACTCCTTCGGGTCTTTTTTGGTTATATCTTTAATCATAGTGAGTCTCCCTGAGTTTATATATTAAATATTATGCATATTAGTATAAAACAAATTAAAAGATAAGTCAATAAAATCACATATAAAAAAACAAAAGGAAGGCTTAGCCTTCCTCTTATTTGCTTTTTGATCAGCCGATCTTTTCCTTAACCTTAGCTGACTTACCAACTCTGTCACGAAGGTAGTAAAGCTTGCTTCTGCGAACCTTACCGTTTCTGATAACTTCAACCTTAGCAACGTTGGGTGAGTGTACGGGGAATACTCTTTCAACACCTACGCCGTATGATACACGACGAACTGTGAATGTTGATGATACACCGCTGCCCTTAACTGCAATGATTGTACCTTCGAATACCTGAATTCTTTCTCTTTCGCCTTCGCGAATCTTAACGTGTACACGAACTGTGCTACCTACGTTAATTTCAGGTACTTCTGCCTTGAGGCTTGAGTCTGAGATGAGTTTGAGTGCGTCCATTGGTTTTTATCCTCCTAAATTCTGCCACGTTCGTGCCGTAAACTTCTTCGGCAGAGGACCGCTTGCTATTATACTGACTGAATTCAGCCGGCATTGACGCTGCCGCATAACACGGCTCACACAAATGCTTCAGTATTTTAACACATGAAGTGAGAAAAATCAAGTGTTTTTTAAGATTTTATCGGAAAATTTCCATATTTTCCAAAAGCAGCTGTTTTCTTATAAG
>JAZNUW010000040.1:0-24975 GCA_045592465.1 Acutalibacteraceae bacterium
GAGAATGTTGTGAATTTCCGGCGCCCATATGTGCTTTGCCATAATGCCCTCACTGTGAGCAGTCCACACTGTGTGCTCTTCGGCATCACGAAGACCGATAACGGTTTTGCTTCGTCTGAGAATAATTCTGTCATAGCCCTTGTGTACACTGCCGTATGCAGGATATGAAGCAGTAAAATAATAATATCCGTCTGCCCCGTAAGTGATATAAGGGTCGGCACGCTCGGTTATGAATGGGTTAGGGTAGTTATTCACAATATCAATCCTTTGCAGAGATTTTACAAAACAAAAAAGCCCTTCTTTCGAAGTGCTTTTTTTACTGGTCCGAGTGACAGGACTTGACCCTGCGGCCCCTTGACCCCCAGTCAAGTGCGATACCAAACTTCGCCACACCCGGATAAGTTACTTGGCTATTATACACATCGACGTCATAAAAGTCAAGCCTTTTTCGATAAAAATTTTATTTTTTTCAGATTAATTTTTGAAGAGAGTTTTTATGTTGATTTAAAGGAAAATCTGAAGTATAATATTCTAAAAATATAAAGGAAAAGGAGTCCGGAAAGCAACTGTTTCCTCTAAGACTGAGCTTATGAAATACCAGAGCAGATTATCGCGAATATTTTTCCCGGAAAGATGTGACAGATGCGGCAGAATAATTCCCCTTGCACATAACTTCTGTCCTCACTGCGAAGAAAATGCCATAGCAATAAGTGAAAACTTCTGCCATAAATGCGGCTATGAAAAAGATAGCTGCTTTTGCGGTAGTGAGCATAATCCTTCTCTTGCTCACGTTGCGGCGGTCTATATGTATTCGGGCGACATCAGAGAAAGAATTCACGCAATGAAATTCCGTGGCAGGCTTCATTTTGTTTCTCCCTTTGCAAAGGATATGGCAAACCGTGTCAGAAGGGTATATGCCGATGTGGATTTTGACGGTGTGTGCTTTACGCCTATGACAAAGAAGGCTGAAAAAGAAAGAGGCTACAACCAGTCAAGGCTCCTTGCAAAAGGTATTGCATATAACCTGGGCATACCCGTCAATGACTGCCTTGAAAAGATTAAGTCAACTGAAAAGCAGCACACACTCACAGGGCAGGAAAGAAAAGCTAACCTTAAAGGCTCCGTTTCAGTGCGTACCTCTGCCGAGGTGGAGGGTAAGGTGCTTTTGTTGTGTGACGATATCAAAACAACAGGTGCCACACTCAGCGAGTGTGCCGATGCGCTGATGAAAGCAGGCGCAAAGGATGTTTATTGCATATGCATAGCCCTTGCCGATTATAAGGGCGGAAAAATTTAAATCCGACAAAGAAAGGTCTTTGCCGGATTTTTTTATGCGTTGAGATTTTCCATTGTGATTTTATAGGCAAGCTCTTCGAGCTGAGCAACACTTTCAAGGGTGCCGACCTGCTGTCTGTAGGCCGCAGCGCCTTTAATTCCCTTGATATACCAGGCGGCGTGCTTTCTTGCCTCTTTAATGCCTACTCTTTCACCCTTATATTCGCAGATAAGTCTTATGTGCTTGACCATAACTCTCATTCTTTCGCTGACGGGTGGTTCGGGGAGAATTCTTTCGTCTTTGAGGAAGGCGCTTATCTGACTGAAAACCCATGGTCTGCCCAGAGCACCTCTGCCCACCATAACATAATCGCAGCCTGTGTCTTCAATCATCTGCGCGGCAGTTACGCCGTCAACAATGTCGCCGTTTCCTATAACGGGAATTGACACTGCCTTTTTTACTTCAGCTATCATGCTGCGGTCAACAGGGGGAGCATACATCTGCATTCTTGTTCTGCCGTGAACGGTTATTGCGTCCATACCTGCTGCCTCAGCTCGTTTTGCCATTTCAACACAGTTGATGCTTTCACTGTCCCAGCCAAGACGGATTTTAACCGTAACGGGAATATCAACCGCCTTGCGTACCTCTGCCATTATCCCTGAAGCAAGCTCAGGATCTTTAAGCAGTGCACTTCCGCCACCGTTGCCTGCAATTTTCGGTGCAGGACAGCCCATATTTATATCAATGGCATCAGGTGAAAACTTCATACATTCCAGGGCGCTTTCGGCCATAATCTTCGGGTCTGAGCCGAAGATCTGTGCGGCGGCAGGGCGTTCCTTGTCGCTCAGAAGCAAAAGGGATTTGCTCTTTCTGTCGCACATTGTCAGACCCTTGCTTGAAACCATTTCGCTGACCACGTAGCTTGCACCGTAATCGTGGCAAATCTCGCGAAAGGCTCTGTCAGCAACACCTGCCATGGGAGCAAGAGCCGCAGTGCGTGAGTCTAATTCTATATTGCCAATTTTCATTAAATCATTCCTTTTAAATAAGTCGGTGGTATTGTAGCATAAATGATGCTGAATTGCAAGTTGAAGAATTGACAAAACCTGCCATAAATAATATAATTAAATGTAATAAAATGATATGCATAAGCTGAGAGCGAAGATATTGTGTGTTAAGGCATCTATATCACTCACGGTGAATTAATGCAGGGCGGAAAGCTTGTGTTCAATATGAGCAGCACCCCGAAAAGATAAACAAACGAAAAAGAGGTAAAACTATGAAACTTCTTGTAATTGACGGTAACAGTATCGCTAACAGAGCCTTTTACGGAATTAAAATGCTCACAACAAAGGACGGTCAGTTTACCAATGCAATTTACGGCTTTCTTAATATTCTTATAAAGCTCAGGGCAGAGTGTGAGCCTGACGGTGTGGCCGTTGCCTTTGACCTTAAGGCTCCCACCTTCAGACATAAGATGTATGACGCATATAAGGCAGGCAGAAAGGGTATGCCCGATGAGCTTCGTGCACAGATGCCCGTTTTAAAGGATTTGCTCAGACATCTGGGCTGCGTTATAGTGGAAAAGGAAGGCTATGAGGCTGACGATATTCTCGGCACACTTTCAGCACATTGCAAGGGTGATGACAGATGCTTTATCGCAACAGGTGACAGAGATTCTCTTCAGCTTATCAGTGATAACACTAACGTGCTTCTTGCTGCAACCAAAATGGGCAAGGCTGTCACTACTGTTTATGACAGAGCAAAGCTTATGGAAGAATATGGTGTTGAGCCCGCGGGCATGATAGAAATCAAGGCTCTTATGGGTGACTCCTCTGACAATATTCCCGGCGTTGCAGGCATAGGTCAGAAGACTGCAGGTGACCTTATAACAAAATACGGAACTATCGACTATATCTATGAGCATCTTGATGAGCTCGATATAAAAAAAGGTGTTCACGATAAGCTTGAAGCAGGCAAAGACAGCGCATATCTCAGCCGTCAGCTCGGCACAATCTGTCTTGAGGCTCCCATCGACACAAACCTCGACAGCTACCTCTTAAAGCCTGTTGACAGCTTTAACGCAATTAATATGCTCGTCAGACTCGAAATGTTCGGCATTATCGAAAAGCTGGGTCTTACTCGTGAAGATATGACTGCGCCTGTGGCTGATGCTTCAGCAGTACGCGACATAAAGGTGAGTGAAGAAAGAGATTTACCCGCCCTTTTAGGTCAGCTCAAAAATGAGGGCGAGGCATATTTCCTCACTGAATATGATGGCGGCAATATAGACCGGATGTATTTCTCATTCGGAGACGAAGTGAAGTTTGTTGATGCGAGATATTTTGATTTTGCAGACTTCTTCATCAGCTTCTGTGAGGGCGAGTGGAAAAAGTATACAGCCGACACTAAGAGTCTTTATAAATACGCTCTTAAAAAGGACTGTACAATTAAAAACATTGTGGCAGATACTGAGCTTATAGGTTACATCCTCAACCCGTCAGCGAACTCCTATGATGTGCTTCGCCTTTCGGATGAATACGGTGTGGCTGTGCCTGATATAAAAGAAGGGGAGTACAACAAAGAATTTGCTTTGAGTGCCGCTTGCCTTAAGGAGCTTTGCGATGTACTTCTTAGCAAGATTAAAGAAAACGGTCAGGAAATGCTTCTTGGCGAAATTGAACTGCCCCTTGCCGAAGTGCTTGCAAGCATGGAAAATATAGGCTTTCTTGTTGATAAACAGGGTATTGAGTCTTTCGGCAAAACTATGTCAGAGAGAATTGAAAAGCTCACTGAAAAAATATATGAGGCAGTCGGATTTGAGTTTAATCTCAATTCACCAAAGCAGTTGGGTGTGGCTCTGTTTGAAAAGATGGGGCTTCCCTGCAAGAAAAAAACAAAGAACGGCTATTCAACCAACGCAGAGGTTCTCGAAGAGCTTGCAGATGAATACCCCATAGTTGCAGACATCCTTGAATACAGAACTCTCGCAAAGCTGAAATCAACCTATTGTGAGGGACTTCTCAAGGTTATAGACGATGACGGAAGAATCCGTTCAACACTTAATCAGACAGAAACAAGAACAGGCAGAATCTCATCAGTTGAGCCTAATCTGCAGAATATTCCCGTGCGCTCGGAAATAGGCAGAGAAATGAGAAGATTCTTTGTTGCCGATGAGGGCAACATCCTTGTGGATGCCGACTATTCACAGATTGAGCTTCGTGTGCTCGCTCACCTTGCCGATGATAAAGCCATGCTTGACGGCTTCAACAAGGGTGAAGACGTTCACACAATAACCGCTTCTCAGGTTTTCAATATGCCTCTTCATATGGTTACACCTCTTATGAGAAGCAGAGCCAAGGCTGTTAATTTCGGAATTGTCTATGGCATAGGTGCATTTTCTCTGAGCAAGGATATCGGCGTAACAAGAAAAGAAGCCGACAGCTACATCAAGGGCTATCTGCACCATTACAGCGGAATCAATAAATATCTCACCACCACCGTTGAAAAAGCAAGAGATGACGGCTATGTGCAGACAATGTTCGGCAGAAGACGTTATCTGCCCGAGCTTTCTGCAAGCAACAAAATGCTTCAGGCCTTCGGTGAAAGAGTTGCCAAGAACATGCCTGTGCAGGGCAGTGCGGCAGACATAATCAAAATTGCCATGATAAAGGTTTATGCATCGCTTAAAAAAGAAAACCTTAAGGCGAAGCTTATAATGCAGGTTCACGACGAATTGATTGTGGAATGTCCCGAGGCTGAAAAGGAGCAGGTTGAAGCACTTCTCAGACGCGAAATGGAAGACGCCTGTGAAATGAAAGTCAGACTTCTGTCTGATGTCCATTCGGGCAAGGATTGGTACGAATCCAAGGGCTAAAATCTAATATTTCAGGAGCTTTCTGTGCCTTGTGCACAGAGGGCTCTTTTCTTTTGAAAAAAAACAGAAAAATAATAAAAAAATCATGAAAATAATAAAGGAATAGTGTTGACATTTCTGCTTTATAAGTTTATAATAAAAGAAACAAAGTGGAGGCAAATCCCATAAATAAACAACTTCAAGGTGAATTACGGTTAATTTCGGGATTTCGTGGAAGCTTAAAATTTAGGAAAGAGGTGGTTTTTCTGTTAGAGCTTGTCGGCACATACGAACATAATATTGACGGAAAAAACCGTCTTTTTGTTCCTGCAAAGTTCAGAGCCATTTTAGGCAGCGAATTCATTTATAAGGTTTCGCGCACAGACTATCCGTCAATTCAGCTTTATTCAAAAAGCCAGTTCTTCAAAGAGGCTGAAGAAGCAATTGCAAAAGCAACCAGTGAATACGACGAAAGAAGAATCAGAAACAAACGATATTTCGGCACCGGTGAAGCAGTGTGTGATGCTCAGGGCAGAATAGTCATAAACACCAAGATAGCAAAACTTGCAAAGCTTGATAAGGAATGTGTGCTCACAGGCTACGGAGATTTTGTTGAAATTATGAGCGCTGAGGTTTACGAAGCATACGGTGAAGCAATTTTTGCAATGAATGAGATGGAAGATGATTCCTACTTCAGAGAAGAAGAGCTGCGTTGCAAGAGAAGAGCAGAAGGTGCATATCTTGATATGCATACGGGTGAGCAGTGATGGAATTTTCACATGTAAGTGTTTTATATAATGAAACCCTTGATGCTTTGAGCATAAAGCCTGACGGAATTTATGTTGACTGCACCTGCGGCGGCGCCGGTCACAGCAGAGGTCTTCTTGAAAGACTTGGCGAAAACGGCAGACTCATAGCAATAGATCAGGACCCTGAAGCTATTGAAGTTATAAAAGAAAGAATCGGCTCTGACAAAAGAGTGACGATAGTACACGATAATTTTTCAAATCTCAAATCAATACTCCTTTCACTGGGTGTTGATAAGGTTGACGGCATTATGGCGGACTTAGGAGTTTCCTCACATCAGCTTGATACGGCAGAAAGAGGCTTTTCCTATAACTATGACGCTCCTCTTGACATGAGAATGTCAAAGCAGGGTATGTCAGCCTACGATGTTGTGAACGGTTACAGTGAAAGAGAGATAATGACAATTCTCCGCGATTACGGTGAAGAAAAATTTGCCGGGAGAATTGCAAGAAGCATCGTTAAAGAAAGAGAAGTCAAGGCAATTAAAACAACCTTTGAACTCTCTGAAATCATCAAAAATTCAATTCCCGCCGCAACAAGAAGAACAGGCGGCCACCCAAGCAAGCGCAGCTTTCAGGCAATACGCATTGAAGTAAACGGCGAGCTGAGAAAACTTCAGGATACACTTGACGATATGTTTGACAGCCTCAGCGGGGGAGGAAGACTTGCAATAATTACCTTCCACTCTCTTGAAGACCGTATAGTAAAAAAAGCATTCCAGTCCTATTGCAAAGGATGTGAGTGTCCGCCGGGTACACCGATATGCATCTGCGGAAAAACACCGGCAGGAAGCCTTCCCTTCAAAAAGAAGACGGCTTCTCCCGAAGAGCTTGAAAACAATATGCGATCAAGAAGCGCAACACTCAGAAGTGTTGAAAGAATCGGATAAACAAAACAAAGACAGTTAAATTTGAAAGTAACGAGGTGTGGAGAAAATGGCAGAAACTGCTTATAAATATGATTACGGTTACAACTTTAACGCAGCCGTTCAGCCTAAAAAAGAAGAAAGGGTTAATCCCCAGCCTAAGCTTGAGGTTATTGTTAATCCTCTTGCAGATAAAATGGCAAGAGAAAAAGCAACAAATAAGCTTGCACTTAAAATTTCAGCAGTTTTTGCAGTTGCACTGATTGTTTTTTCAGTTTTCTGCTACAGCTTTGTTGAAATGAGCAAGCAGCAGCATATACTTGCAACAAAACAGACAGACTTATTGGTTCACCAGACAAAAAATCAGGAGCTTAAAATAAAGCTCAACTCACTCGTTGCCGGTGTGGATATCGACAAATACGCCGTTGAAGAGTTAGGCCTTATCAAAGTCAGCGCAGAAAACGAGTTTTATCTTGGTGCAGATGCCGGTAACAGAATGATTTATTCTGCTGAATAATTGATTCAGATAATATTTACAGGCATAATCGTAATATAAATCAATATGAAGATATAAGGACTGCCTAAAGTAGAAAATACTGAGCAGTCCTTTTTCAAAAAACAGGGTATAACCCTATGAGAAACGGGTGCGAATATGAAAAAGATATTGGATTTATTCCTGAATAATATTTTTAAAAATCAGGTCAGAAGGCGTACTGATAAGCCTTTTGCAAAAAGAGCAGGTCTTGCTGTCAGGACACTTATTGTGCTTATTCTCGTTTTCAATCTGGGCACAATAGGTGCCATTATGATTTTCAAGGGTGAGGAATACAGAGAAATTGCAGCTGATAATCAGCTCAGAGATACTGTTATCGATCCCATAAGAGGCACAATTTACGACAGAAATATGACTCCTCTTGCAACAAGCACTGCCGCATGGATTCTCAGCGTAAATCCCTTTGAAATTGCAAGAAAATTCCGCGACATGCAGCAATTCTATGAACCGTTTATTGACGAGCTTGCAGATAATCTTGTAAGAATACTCGGTGTGGATAAGCAGGAAACCGTCACAAAGCTTAAAAAGAGTGAATCTGTTTATCAGGTAATTAAAAAGCAGGTTTCAGGCGCAGAAAGAATTGAAATCGAAAGCTATTTTGCAGAGCTTAAGGTGTTCACCTATACTGCTGAAAAAACAAGCTTCATCTTCTTTAAGAAGGAAGTGCCTAAAAAATGGAAAATAAACATCGGCAACTTCTTTGATTTTGAAAGCAACTCAGACCGTGAATATGCAAAAGGCAACTTTGCTTCCACGGTTATAGGCGTTGTAAATGCTGAGAACAAAGGTGAAACAGGCGTTGAAGCATATTATGATGAGGTGCTTCAGGGTGAAAGCGGAAGAATTCTCACAGCCACCGACGTTGCGGGCAGAGAGCTCGACACACCATTTAAGGAATATTACGATGCAATTCAGGGCAACGGTGTTGTGCTCACCATAGACTATGAAATTCAGAACTATCTTGAAAATGCACTTAATCAGGCCTATGACAGCATCAGCTGTGACGGTGTTTACGGAATTGTTATGGACGTTGACACCGGTGCTATTCTTGCTCTTGCCGACAAGCCTGACTTCGACCTTAATAATCCTCGTGTGCTTGACAAAAACGTCAATACCGAATCCCTCAAGAAGTTTAAAAAGGGTACTGTTGAATATTCTACAGAATACAGCCGTCTTCTTTATGACCAGTGGAGCAGCTTCTGCATCACAAGCAACTATGAGCCGGGCTCAAGCTTCAAGATTTTTGCTGCCTCGGCAGTACTTGAAGAGGATATAGTCAACTCAATAGATGCTAAGATTTATAACTGCACAAACAACACGAGAGTTGCAGACACAACTTATCACTGCGCTAACTATAAGGCACACGGCTCACAGTCGCTGACACAGGGTCTTATGAATTCCTGCAACACCTTCTTTATCACAATGGGTCAGAAGCTCGGCGTTGAAAAGTACTATAAGTACTTTGAGGCCTTCGGCTTCACTGAAAGAACGGGTGTTGACGTGGCAAATGAGGCCTACAGTGTGGTTCATAAAAAGGAAAAAATGTCAAAGGTTGACCTTGCAAGTACCTCCTTTGGCCAGGGCTTCAGAATAAGTCCCATTCAGCTTATAACCGCAACCTGTGCTATTGCTAACGGCGGCAATCTTATGGTGCCTTACCTTGTGGGCAGTATCGTCGACAAAGACGGCAACATTGTTTCACAGACCGAGCCGACTGTTAAGAGAAAGGTTATTTCCGAAGAAACTGCATCACAGGTGCGTCAGATGATGGCTGCAGTAGTTAATGACGGTACCGGCAGAAATGCTAAAATCGCAGGCTATCAGGTGGCAGGTAAAACTGCATCAGCACAGAAGCTTGACGATAACGCAGAGGATGAAGTATATGTAGCATCATTCGTCTGCTTTGCACCTGCTGATGACCCTGAGGTCGCAATTCTCGTTGGTGTGGATAATACTCACGACGGCTATAGAAGCGGTGGTGCCGTTGCTGCACCTATTGCAAAGCAGGTTCTTGAGCCTACACTTGAATATCTTAACGTTGAAAGAAAATATACACCCGAAGAGCTTACAAAGCTCAATAAAACTACCCCCGAGCTCATCGGCAGAACTGTCAGCGCTGCAAAGAGCATAGCTGCAGGAGAAAACCTCAAAATTAAGGTTGTCGGTGACGGTGATACAGTTATTTCACAGATGCCCGTCGGCTTGCAGAGCATACCTCAGGGTGGTGTGATAGTTGTCTACACAGAAAAAGGCGGGGAAAGCAAGAAGACCAAGGTTCCCGATTTCATCGGCATGACAGTCAGCCAGGTTAATGCAGTGGCAGCCGAACACGGCATCAACATTATTTTCTCAGGTCCCACTGATGAAGCAGGTGTCAAGGCATATAACCAGAGTGTGGAAAAGGATACAAAAATAGATCTTGGCTCAAGCATAACCGTTTCATTTAAATCCGAAAATATTATGACAGACTGATTTGGAGGAAAATATGTTAATTTCTCAGCTTTTTGATTCTTATGACTTAAAGTCGGAAATTAAAAACAAGGATATAAAACTGATAACCGATGATTCACGCAAATGCACACAAGACAGTGTGTTTGTGTGCCATAAAAACGGTGAAAGGCATATAAAAGAAGCTCTTGAAAACGGTGCTGACCTTGTTGTTGCTGAGGAAAAACTCTGTGAAAACTGCGTTGTTGTGAAGGATACCAGGCAGGCCTATGCGCTTCTTTGCGCAGAATTTTTCGGCAATTGCCACAGGAATATTAAGTTTATAGGTGTAACAGGTACCAACGGAAAAACAACAACGGCGAATATGATATACACCATTCTGACACTGGGTGCAAGAAAGTGCGGACTTATCGGTACTGTCAGCAACAATATATGTGGTGAAACTCTCACAGCGGAAAAAACAACACCTGACCCATTTGAGCTGCACCGTATGATAAAGAGCCTTTATGAATGGGGTGCGGAATACTGCGTTATTGAAGCATCGTCACAAGGCCTTGCACAGCAAAGACTTTACGGCATAGATTTTTATATTTCGGTGCTTACCAACATTTCTCAGGAGCATCTTGACTATCACGGAACAATGGAAAACTATGTGGATGCTAAAAAAATACTCTTCAGAAATGCAGCAAAATCCATAATTAATATCGATGAGCCCCTGAAAAGCGAATTCATTGGCTGCTCAAAGGGTAAGATAATAACATATTCCTGTGAAAGAAACGATGCAAGCTTTGTTGCCAAATGTCAGAATATGACTTCTCAGGGCAGTGACTATGCCGTTATAGCTGATTACATCATTCACAGAATAAAGATAAATATGCCGGGAAAATTCAATGTTATGAATTCTCTTGCGGCTGTGGCAGTGGCTTATGAATGTGATGTTTCACTGGAAAGCTGCGCTCACGCACTGCGCACCTTCGGAGGTGTCAAGGGACGAATGGAAATTCTGCAGGTCAATGCACCCTATAAGGTTATAATTGACTACGCCCATACTCCAGATTCGCTTAAAAAGGTGCTGCTGACACTGAAAAACTTCACCCATAACAGAATTATCACTGTTTTCGGCTGCGGAGGCGACAGAGATAAGCTGAAGCGTCCCGAAATGGGGGATATAGCTTCTCAGCTCAGTGATATTGTTATTATCACAAGTGACAATCCCAGAAGCGAAAAACCGTCAGATATAATTGATGATATACTCTCGGGCATCAAAAACAGCAAAAAAACAGTGTATATACACGAAAACAGAAAAAAAGCAATTGAATATGCCTTGAAAATTGCCGTAAAGGATGATATTATTCTTTTGGCAGGTAAGGGCCATGAGACCTCTCAGCAAGCAGGGAAAGAAACACTTCCTTTTGATGAGAGAAAAATAGTTTCGGATTATTTAAGATAAAAAAAGAAGGGAATGTTTCAAATGAACATTATCGCAACAGTTTTAATTTCATTCGCAATAGCCTTTGTGGTTACTGCAGTGCTTGGATATGTGCTTATCCCGGTGCTTCACAAGCTTAAATTCGGTCAGAATATTCTCACCGATATCGGCCCGAAATGGCATGCAAAGAAGCAGGGTACTCCAACAATGGGCGGCATTATGTTTATTATCGGCACAATTTTTGCAACAGTGGCAACGGTGCTTATCTGCATCGGCACAAAAACTGCAATTTTCAGTGAAATGACCGAGCTTAAAAATCAGCAGATAACACGTCTGATTTCAGGCATACTTATGGCATTCTGCTTCTCACTCGTCGGGTTTGCAGATGATTATATCAAGGTTGTTAAAAAGAGAAACTTAGGTCTGACGGAAATTCAGAAAACAATTCCTCAGGTGCTTATAATTGCTGTTTATCTCGCTTCACTTGCAATCAGCAAGAGTACAGCAATGTTTATTCCTTTTTACGGCAAGGTTGCTCTTGACAGTGTGCCCGGAATGATATTCTTCTTCCTTTTCGGCACCTGTGTAATTTACGGCTGCATCAATGCAGTTAACTTCACCGACGGTATCGACGGCCTTTGCGGCGGTGTTACAATTCCCGTTGGTGTTGCATTTGCGGTTATGGCAATCATTATGACAAACACATCTGTGGGAATTCTCGGTGCTGCTCTGGCAGGCGGATGTGCAGGCTACTTTATCTGGAACCATTATCCTGCAAAGGTTATGATGGGTGACACAGGCTCAATGTTCCTTGGCGGCATTGTTGTTGCACTGGCATATGCCGTTGAGTGTCCCATCATTCTTCTCCCTGTTGGTATTGTTTATGTAATTGAGGCTCTCAGTGATGTTATTCAGATCGCTTCAATAAAGATAAGACACAAGAAGGTCTTCAAGATGGCACCTATTCACCATCATTTTGAAATGTGTGGCTGGAACGAAAAGAAAATAGTTGCAGTGTTCACATTTGTCAGCGTTATCGGCTGCGCTTTAGGCGTAATAATTATGAAATATACAGTTCAGATGTAAAAGCCTTTCATCGGAGCAGTAACATTTTTAAGGAGGAAATTATATGAGCAAAGCAAAAGAAAAAATCCGTTATCTGATTAACGGTTATGTTATGCGCGGAAACTTTGACATTGTGTTTCTTTGCTGTGTGTTACTGCTTTTCACAATAGGTATAATAATGATGTTTTCTGCAGGATATGTATATGCGGAATTCAACAAAGGCAACGCAACAGTATTCTTTACAAGTCAGCTTGAAAAGGCCGTTATAGGCTTTATAGCAATGATAATACTCAGCAAGATTGATTACAGAGTGTTCAATTCATGGGTTGCACTTTTTGTCAATGCCGTTGCAATAGGACTTCTGTTTTATGCTCTTATTGCCAACAGAGGTAGCGGCGATCAGGATACAAGCCGATGGATATATATTTTCGGCATTCAGTTTCAGCCCTCAGAGCTTGCAAAGTTTGCAGTTATATTGCTGATGTCATATCTTATGTGCATATTCCAGAAGCAACTCAGAACTCCTGCAGGTAAAAAGACGGTGCTCACTTATGAAAAAGACGGTCTGACAAAGGTTGAGCAAGCGCTCTTCAGGCATGTCAGAGGCCAGAAATCAGCTTGCTTTGTGCTTGCTGTGGCTGTAGGCTTTTATTGCGGACTGATTCTTCTTGAGAAGCATTACAGTGCGGCAATACTTCTTATGCTTATGGGCATTTCAATGCTCTGGCTCAGCGGCACTAGAGGCAGATATTTTGCTATAGTGCTGGGTCTTATTGCTCTTGTTGTTACTGTGGTTCTGCTCAAGCCTGAAATTCTTTCGGGCTTCGGCTTTGCTGAAAGCAGAATTATGTCGTTCCTTGATAAGAACAACCCTGAATATATTGACGCGCGCCGTCAGACGGTTAACGGACTTTACGCAATAGGCTCGGGCGGTCTGTTCGGAGTTGGTCTCGGAAATTCCAAGCAGAAGCAGCTTTATATTGCTGAGCCGCATAATGACTTTATTTTCCCTGTTGTTGTTGAAGAGCTCGGATTTATCGGTGCGGCAGTTATCCTTTGTCTGTTTGCCTATCTTATTTACAGAGGATATAAAATTGCAATAAGATGCAAGGATTATTTCGGCTCAGTGCTCGTTATGGGCATTATGATTCAGATAGCCCTGCAGGTAATAATCAATCTTGCTGTTGTTACGGACGTTATTCCGAACACCGGTATGGCACTGCCGTTTTTCAGCTATGGAGGCACAGCGATAATAGTTCTGCTGTCTGAAATGGGTATAGTGCTTTCAGTTTCAAGAAATTCCAGCCTTGAAAAGCAGTAGGGGATAAATTAAAAGGAGTGTTGAATTATGAAAATTTTATTTGCTGCCGGCGGCACAGGCGGACATATAAATCCTGCTCTTGCAACTGCAGGTGAAATAAGAGAAAGATATCCTGATGCAGAAATACTTTTTGTCGGTACAAAAGACAAAATGGAAGCCAAGCTCGTTCCTGCGGCAGGGTACGATTTCAAAACTATAAAAATATCAGGCTTTCAGAGAAAAATCAGCATTGAAAACATAATCAGAAACATAAAAACAATTATTTATCTTCTTTTCTGTTCCTTCAGTGTTAAGAAAATAATCAAAGAATTCAGACCCGACGTGGTTGTCGGTTTCGGCGGATATGTCAGTGGCCCTGTTGTGAGAACTGCCGCTAAAATGGGCATACCCACGGCAATTCACGAGCAGAACGCCTATCCGGGCATAACTAACAAAACCCTTGCAAAGGTGGTTGACAGAGTTATGCTCACAGCTCCCGAGGCTGAAAAATATATGCAGTGCAAAAATGCTCCCACCGTAACAGGTCTGCCCGTAAGAGGTGAAATGCTTCGCGCAGACAGGGATTTTGCAAGAGCAAAGCTCGGCATCAAGGATAATCAGCTTCTCATTCTTTCAATGGGCGGCTCTCTCGGCGCCATGACAATCAACAATGCCATGGTCGACCTTATTGCCGATAACAGCGCAAACAAGAGCTTATACTTCCTTCACGCTATGGGACAATACGGTCTCTGGGTGCCCGAAAAGCTCAGAGAAAAGGGCGTCGATGTTGACAAAACAGAAAATGTTGAGGTACGCGAATATATAAGCGATATGGAGGTCTGCATGCCTGCCGCCGACGTTGTTGTCTGCCGTGCGGGAGCAAGCTCACTCTCTGAGCTTCAGGCGCTCGGAAAAGCCTCAATACTTATTCCTTCACCCAATGTTTCAGAAAATCACCAGTACCATAATGCAATGGCACTTGTTGACAAGGGTGCAGCTCTTATAATTGAAGAAAAAGACCTCACAAAAGAAAAAATGCAGTCTCTGTTTGATTCACTGACAAAAGACAGCGAAAAGAGACTGAGCATCGAAAGTAACGCAAAGGCAATGGCAAGTCTTGATGCAAAAGAAAAAATTGCCGATATCGTGCTTTCTCTTGTGAAATAATAAACATAAATCACCAAAAATCGCTTTTTCACATAACATAGGGTGAAAGGGTGATTATGTGGAAAATCTTGTTATTAACGGCGGAAGAAAGCTTTCGGGAGAAATTGATATACAAGGAGCAAAGAACAGTGCTCTTCCCGTGCTTGCGGCAACTGTGCTTGTTGAGGGTGAAAGTGTGATACATAATTGCCCGAAGCTCAGCGATATTGATGCGGCAATTAAAATACTCAGGCACCTCGGCTGCAAGGTAAAAAGAGAAAACAACACTCTTAAGGTTGATTCCAGAACAATAACGTGCTATAATATACCGGATGACCTGATGCGTGAAATGCGTTCGTCTATAGTTTTTCTCGGCTCTGTGCTGGGGAGAACCGGCAGGGCAGTGATGACTTCACCCGGAGGCTGCGATATCGGGCTTAGGCCTATTGACCTTCATCTGAGCTCTTTGCGAAGTCTGGGAATAGATGTCAGAGAAAGTCAGGGCAGCATTATCTGCAGCAAGAAAAAGGATATAACAGGCGGCATAATCAGCTTGTCTTTTCCAAGTGTTGGTGCAACTGAGAATATAATTCTTGCCTGCGCTCTTTCAAAGGGTCGCACAGTGATTCTCAATGCGGCAAGAGAGCCCGAAATCAAGGACCTTGCAGATTTTCTCAACAGCTGCGGCTGCAGAGTTGAAATCGGTAATCACGGCACGGTGATAATAAACGGTACTTCTTCACTTCACGAGGGCGAACACAGTGTTATTTCAGACAGAATTGCCACACTGACCTTTATGTCAGCAGTTGCTTCGGCGGGCGGGGATGTCACTCTTAATAAAACTGACACATCATCTTTCATGTCGGTTATTCCTGTTTTTGAGCAAATGGGCTGCAAGATAAAAAACGGCAGAGATTATATAAGAATAATATCAAAAAGTCGTCTTGCGCCTGTCAGAGATATAAGAACCATGCCTTATCCCGGTTTTCCGACTGATGCCCAGGCACCTGTTATGGCTGCCTTGTGCAAGGCTGACGGAACATCGGTTATGGTTGAGAATATCTTCGAAAACCGTTTCAAGCATGTCCCCGAGCTTCAGAGGATGGGTGCAGCAATTAAAATTGAGGGCAAGGTCGCAATTATTGACGGCGTTGCCAATCTTTACGGCGCAAGGGTAGTGTCTGCAGACCTGAGAGGCGGTGCAGCTCTGGTTGTTGCCGGTCTTGGTGCAGACGGCACCACAGTTATTGAACAGATAGGTCACATTGACCGTGGCTATGAAAATATCGAGCTGAGCCTTATGAGTCTCGGCGCAGATATAAAAAGAGTAAAATACAGTTAAGGGCGACTATGTCGCCCCGATTTTGATAATATAAAGAAAGGCAGGTGTATAAGTTGAGCGATCAGAGAAAAAATGCATTTTCACAGTATACTTCAGTAAAAATGCAGCCTAAAAATATCACTTCTGATATGTGGGAGCCGATAACAACAAGCGGCAATTATACAGCTTATACTCCTGTTGAGAATAAATTCAGAGCAGAGCCTGAAAAAAGCACAAAAGCTCAGGCTAAATCAAAGCCGCAGGAAAACGGCAGTGTACAGGCGCGCAAGAAGCCTCAGAAGGCCGCCGCTTCACCAAAGGACAAGCCTCAGCAGCCACAGCAGAAAAAGTCTGCCGAAAGGCCCATAAGCAGCGGCAAGGAGCCTGACGCAAAAACTAAAAAGACAAAAAGAAAACCGGCTAAAAAGCCCGCTTCAAAGAAGATTTTGACAAGCAAAAGCATTATAAAGCTGAGATTACTTTTTGCTCAGAAAAAAAGAGAAAAGGCAAATAAATCCTTTTTAAGACTTGTTAAAAGCGGCAAAACCACTGACGAGGCAAGAGCAATTGTAACCAAACGAAAGAGATTAAAGAGAAAACTCAACACCTTCCTGAGTGTGCTTTCAGTCTTTTTCTTCGGTGTTGTTTTTGTGCTGTCATTCACATATTTTGAAGGCGCTCCCGTCAGAGAAATTGTGATAACAGGTGACGAGGTTTATAGTGATGCACAGATTCTTGACGCAGCACAGCTCAGTCAGGGCGTGAATATGCTCACCGTCAGAGAGAAGGATGTCAACGATAATGTTATAAAAACTCTGCCTTTTGTTTCTGCAATCGGAGTTGACTACAAGCTTCCCGACATTCTCGAGCTGAACATCATTTCAACCACAGAAAGATTCATCATAAAAAATGCAAACAGCTATATCTGTGTGGATAAAACCGGCAAGGTTGTTTCCGAAAAGAAAAAGAAGCTTTCCGAAGGACAGTTCCTTGTGCGCGGAATGGAAAATCAGGATTACACCTTAGGTGAGATTTTCACTCCCACAGAGAATAACATCAAGAAATTCACTCTTATAAGTGAGCTTGCTACAGCTGCAGAGAATAATGAATTTCTGACCTATGGTGTTATTAACCTTGAAAATATGAACGATATAACATTTACTTATAAATCCAGACTGAGAGTCTATCTCGGTGACGGCAGCAATATGGCATCAAAGCTCAGCCAGGCAGAGGATGTCATCAAAAAGAACAATGCTCAGGAAAAAACAGGTTATATCAATGTCAAATATGATATCGGGGCATACTTTATGCAGGGCAGCATGGAAGCATAAGGGTTTTAGGTAATATTTTTCACTATTTTACAAAAAATTATCAAATCTTATGCAGTTTTATTCTTGTAATTTGTAAAACAACATGTTATAATAACTTGAATAATTAAATTATAATCCTTAAGTGCGCGCATTAATATTCTAATGTGGCAAAAAGATTGTAATGATATTTGAAATTAAGCAATTAATTATATTTAGGAGGAAGTAAAATGGGCTTCATAATGGATAATGAAAACATTTCCTATAACCAGATTAGAGTTGTCGGTGTCGGTGGCGGCGGCGGTAATGCTATCAACTCAATGGTTGAGTCAGGCATTGTCGGCGTTGAATTCCTTTCGATCAACACAGACAGACAGATTCTCGAAAATTCAAAGGCTACTCATAAAATCCAGATCGGTGAAAAGGTTACAGGCTGCATGGGCGCAGGCGGTGACCCTGCAGTAGGTAAGAAGGCTGCTGAAGAAAGCCGTGACGTTATTGCAGATGCACTCAGAGGCGCAGATATGGTCTTTATCACAGCCGGTATGGGTGGCGGCACAGGCACAGGCGCAGCTCCTGTTGTTGCAGAGGTTGCAAGAGAGCTCGGTGCACTCACTGTCGGTATCGTAACAAAGCCCTTCAAGTTTGAAGGCAGAAAAAGAATGGATCAGGCTGAAGACGGCATAAGAGATCTTGAAAAGTATGTTGACTCACTTATCGTTATTCCTAACGAAAGACTCAAGCTTCTCGGCGACAAGTCACTCAGTGTTAAGGATGCTTTCTCAAAGGCTAATGATGTGCTCTGGCAGGGTGTCAAGAGTATTTCAGATACAATCAAGGTTCCCGGTTATATCAACCTCGACTTTGCTGATATCAAGAGTGTTATGAAGGACGCAGGCAGAGCCCATATGGGTATCGGTCGCGGCAGAGGCGCAGACTGTGCAGCCGAAGCAACAAAGCAGGCTATCACAAGTCCTCTTCTCGAAACAGCTATCGATGGTGCAAGTGGCGTAATCATCAACGTAACATGCTCAAGCGATATGTCACTTGATATGATCGAGCAGGCAGGCTCACTCATTTCCGATGCATCACATCCCGATGCAAACATCATCTTCGGTTCAGTATTTGACGAAGATATGGGCGACGAAATGCTCATCACAGTTATCGCAACCGGCTTTGGTGCAACAGCACCCAAGGCTCAGGACGAGGCAGCTTCAGCTCCCGCATACGCAGCTCAGGCAGCTCCCGAGTTTATCAGCCAGGCAGCTCCCACCTCAGACACAATTTTCGGTTCAATGAGCAAGGAAGCAGTTGACTTTGCATCAACAAAGTTCGGTCAGTCCTTCGTTTCAATTTTTGAGCAGGCAGCAGCTGCTGCTAGCGGCAAGGCTCCCGTTGCTCCCACATTCCCCGAAATGCCTCTTGATCCTGTACCCGCCGCAGCTCCCGCACAGCAGGCAGAAGCAGCACCGGCACCTGCAGCAACACAGGCATTTGATGTTATCGAAACACCTCCCAAGAAGTCAGGCTCAATTTTTGATGACCCCGACGAAGAGGAAAGCGATGTTCTTCCCGTATTCAAGGGCAGAAACATTTTCGGCAACAACTAAACTTTAAATAATAAGCGGTTACATATGTGACCGCTTTTATAATGTAATAAGGAGTAATTAATATGTCAAAAGTTAAAGTTACAATGGAAAATCACGGCGAATTCATAATTGAGCTTTATCCTGAATTTGCACCTGATACAGTTGCAAACTTCCTTTCACTTGCAGGCAGTGGCTTCTATAACGGAACAATCTTCCACAGAGTAGTGGATAACTTTATGGCTCAGGGCGGCGATCCCGAAGGCACAGGTATGGGCGGCAGCGGCAAGAACATTCACGGTGAGTTTGCAGCAAACGGCTTCACACAGAACACACTCTCACACACAAGAGGTGTTATTTCAATGGCAAGAAGCATGCAGCCCAACTCAGCTTCAAGCCAGTTCTTCATCTGCTACAGTGATGACTGTACCTTTCTTGACGGCAACTATGCTGCTTTCGGCAAGGTTATTGAAGGAATGGAAAGTGTTGACAGCTTCCTCGACGAATACAGAACCTATAACAGCATGGGGGAGAAGGCTTCACCTGTGTCACCCATCACAATCAAAGAGATGACAGTTATCGATTGATGACAATTTCGTGTACCGACAATTGCTATATATAATATAGTATAGAGCTTTTGTCTAAACATCCAAAAAAAGATAAAAAAATTCGTTATTTTAACCGAAAAAATTTTAAAAAGCCCTTGACGATAGAGGTTTTGTGTGATAGAATAGCACTACCTCTGAAGAGGGCTTTATTTTTGTGCCCGAAAAAGAGGGAGGCCTTAAGGTTTGAAAAGAGGCTGTTGTACCTTTTTTCAGATTAAAATTTCCGATAATGGAGGTGCCGTTCATGAGAGTAAAGATTACTTTATCTTGCACAGAGTGCAAACAGCGCAATTACAACACAATGAAAAACAAAAAGAACAATCCTGACAGGTTGGAGATGAACAAGTACTGCAGATTCTGCAAGAAACACACACTCCACAAAGAAACAAAATAAGAGCGGGAGGTAAGAGAAATGGCTGACAAAGAAAAGAAGGTCACCCAGGATTCAAAGGTTGATAAGGCCACAACTGATGAAAGCAAGGCTGCTGCTAAGGTAGCTAAAGCCGCAAAGGGTAACAAGAAATCAGACAAGCCAAACTTCTTCGCCCGTGCAGGTAAGACCACAAAGAAATTCTTCAAGGACTTCAAAGGTGAAGCTAAGAAAATCGTGTGGCCCGACGCAAAAACTGTCTTAAAGAACACTGGTATCGTACTTATCGTTGTAACAATCGTTACACTCATCGTTCTTGCTATTGACTCAGGTCTCTCAGCAGGTGTCAAGGGTCTTAAGAACCTTGCTCTCGGTGAGGAAACAACTGTTGAAACAACAACAGATGCTCACGATCATGACCACGATCACGAGGACGAAGCTGAGGAAACAACCAAGGCTAAGGATGACAGTGAAGAAGTTACCACAGCAGCAGGTGCTGAGGAAACAACAGCTGAGGCAGAGGCTGAAGAAACAACAGCTGAAACCGAAGAATAATCAGTTGTAACAGGAGGTGTAACAATGGCAGATAACGCCAGATGGTTTGTAGTACACACCTACTCAGGCTACGAAAACAAAGTAGCATCAAACATCACTACGGTTGTTGAAAACCGCAAGATGCAGGATCAGATTTATGAAGTCAGAATCCCCACCGAAACAGTAACAGAAATCAAGGATGACAAGGTTCGCGAAGTTGAACGTAAGCTTTTCCCCGGTTATGTTATGGTCAAGGTTGCTTGCATCTATAAGAAAAAGAGTGAGTTTGAAGACGAAGAGCTTTCAATGACAGATGAGGCATGGTACGTTATTCGTAACACAAGAGGCGTAACCGGCTTTGTAGGTCCCGGAAGCAAACCCGTTCCTCTTTCAGATGAAGAAGTTATCAGACTCGGCATCGAAAAGAGAACAGTCGAAGTCAACTACAAGGTAGGCGATTTCGTCAACATTTTAAGCGGCCCCTTCGACGGCTACAACGGTGTTATTGACAGCATCGACCTTGAAAAGGAAGCAGTAGTCGTAATGATTTCAATGCTCGGCAGAGAAACACCTGTCGAACTTGGTCTTAATCAGATTGAGGTTGCAGAGTATTAATTCAGATAATTTACGGTAAAAACCGCCGTTTATTATTGAGGGAGCGTGGCTCCCCAGTGGGAGATTTGTAAATTTAAGACAAATCGCTCAACCACAAAATTTGGAGGTGCAAAATAATGGCTCAAAAAGTTGTAGGTTTAATCAAGCTCCAGATTCCTGCAGGTAAGGCTACTCCCGCACCGCCTGTTGGTCCGGCTCTCGGTCAGCACGGTGTTAACATCATGGCTTTCACAAAGGAATTCAACGAGCGCACAAAGAATGACATCGGTCTTATTATCCCTGTTGTAATCACAGTTTACGCAGACCGTACATTCTCATTCGTAACAAAGACACCGCCCGCAGCAGTTCTTATCAAAAAGGCTTGCGGTATCGAAAGCGGTTCAGGTGTACCCAACAGAACTAAGGTTGCAACAATTACCAAAGAACAGGTAATGAAGATTGCAGAGCAGAAAATGCCTGACCTTAATGCAGCTTCAGTTGAAGCAGCTGCTAGCATGATTGCAGGTACAGCTCGCTCAATGGGCATCGTAGTTGCTGACTAATGCCCGGGTGGGAGGAAAAATCCGATTTAACCACTCTATAGGAGGATGAAAGACAAATGAAACATGGTAAGAAATATGTTGAGGGCTCAAAGCTCGTCGACAAATCAAATCTTTATGATCCCGCAGAAGCACTTGATCTTGCTATCAAGACAGCTACTGCAAAGTTTGACGAAACAGTTGAAGCACACATCCGTCTTGGTGTTGACTCACGTCATGCTGACCAGCAGGTTCGTGGCGCTGTTGTTCTTCCCAACGGTACAGGTAAGACTGTTCGTGTTGCTGTATTCGCAAAAGGCGATGAAGCAAAGGCAGCTGAGGCTGCAGGCGCAGAAGTAGTAGGCGCAGAAGACCTCGTTGCAAAGATCCAGGGCGAAGGCTGGATGGAATTTGATGTTGCAATCGCACATCCCAGCATGATGGGCCTTGTAGGTCGTCTCGGTAAGGTTCTTGGTCCCCGTGGCCTTATGCCTTCACCCAAGGCAGGTACAGTTACTCCCAACGTAGCTCAGGCTGTTACTGAAGCTAAGGCAGGTAAGATTGAATACCGTCTTGACAAAACAAACATTATCCATTGCCCCATCGGTAAGGCATCCTTCGGCACAGAGAAGCTTCTTGAAAACTTTACAACACTTCTCGATGCTGTTATCAAGGCAAAGCCCGCCGCAGCAAAGGGTCAGTACATCCGTTCATGCGTAGTTTCAGCTACAATGGGCCCCGGTGTAAAAATCAACCCCAACAAGGTTGGTTCAGCAGCTGCTGCTGAATAATTTTTGAAATAATACTTGACAAGCAATTGTCTTTGTGTTATTATATCTAAGCTGTCCAGCCCTAAGACAGCAGGTGTCAGACTTAAAGGTTAAAATATTAACCGCCTGCCGAGGAACGGAGCATATTTAAATTGACTTGATTTAACTATGTTTATCCCTTTCTCTCGGTATCTTGAGAGAAAGGGTTTTCTCATTTCTAACACCAAGGGTAAAAGGTTAAAATTATTACAGGAGGTGAATTCATTTGCCAAGCGCTAAAGTTTTAGAAGCAAAGAAGCAGGTAGTTGCTGATCTTACCGAAAGACTTAACAATTCATGCGCAGGTGTTATCGTTGACTACAAGGGTATCAACGTTGCTGACGACACAGCTCTTCGTAAGGAGCTCCGTGAAGCAGGTGTTGAATACACAGTTGTTAAAAATACACTTCTCCGTCTTGCAATTGCAGGCACAGAGCTCGCAGGTCTTGAAGCAGTTCTTGACGGCACAACAGCTATCGCTACAAGTGCAGATGATTACGTTGCTGCAGCACGTATCCTTAACAAGTTTGCAGAAACACACAAGAATTTCGAAATCAAGAACGGCTTTATCGATAAGGAAGTTATCGGCGTAGAAAAGATCTCAGGTCTTGCTAAGCTTCCCTCAAGAGAAATCCTTCTTGCAAACGTACTTGGTGCATTCCAGGCACCTATCGCTGCTTTCGCTCGTGTTATTCAGGCTATCGTTGACAAGAGTGGCGAAGAAGTTCCCGCTGAAGCTGAAGCAGAAGCACCCGCAGAGGTTGCAGAAGCTCCCGTTGAAGCTCCCGCAGAAGCAGAAGCACCTGCTGAAGCATAATCAAATTTATATTTATTTAGATTTTTTGGAGGTAAAATACCATGGCATCAGAAAAAATTACTGCTATCATTGAAGAACTTAAGACTCTTACAGTTCTTGAACTCTCAGAACTCGTACACGCTGTAGAAGATGAATTCGGCGTATCAGCTGCTGCTGCAGTTGCAGTTGCAGGTCCCGTAGTAGCTGAAGCAGCTGCTGCAGAAGAAAAGACAGAATTTGACCTTGAACTCACAGAAGTTGGCGGCAACAAGATTGCTGTTATCAAGGTTGTTCGTGAAATCACAGGTCTTGGCCTCAAGGAAGCTAAGGAAGCTGTTGACGGCGCTCCCAAAGTTATCAAGGAAGCTATGTCAAAGGACGACGGCGAAGCTGCTGTTAAGAAGTTCGAAGAAGCAGGCGCTAAGGCTACACTTAAATAATTTAACCTTTTTAAATAAAAAAGAACCGACCGCAGGGTTGGTTCTTTTTTGTTGTACGCGGGTGGGTGAGTGCAAGAGGTAGGCTGGCGGCTCCATAGCCGAAACCTTGTTTCGGCTCAGCGACCTTCGGGCGCTGTAAATCGCTTCGCGATTTAATGGAGCCGCCCACCGCCGCCAAGCTAATTCAACTTCCTTAGCAAAATTTTCCACATAATTCAAAACTATTGACAATTCAAGTTTAAAATGGTAAATTATAGATGTCACAACAAACATAATTATAATAATACAAATTACAGAGAATACATTGGTAGAAATGCATTCTCTAATTAACTGTATCTGTAATTTGTAATACGTTATGTTTGTGTGACAACAAGCGAGGTGCATTTTTGCAGTGTGTCTCGTTTGAGGCACACTTTTTTGTTTCTTAGGAGGAAATATTATGAAGAAAATAACAATACTTTTTGCAGTGCTTATAATGGCTATTATTTTTGCTTTTTCAGCCAATGCTGCCGAAATAGTTGACAGCGGTGAGTGTGGCATAAACGGTGATAATGTTAAGTGGACTCTCGACTCTGAAGGTCTTGCGATTATCAGCGGTGAAGGTAAAATGGATGACTATGACTATCATGCAGGTGATCTTCCTCCTTTTTTCAGAGATGACCGTGTGGTAAAGGTAATTGTAAAAGACGGTGTAACAACTCTTGGCAGAGCAATGTTTTCTGAGTGCAAAAACCTTGTTTCTGTTATATTCGAAGGCAGAGTTAAGGTAGAGGAATTAGGCCTTGCAGATTGCACCGGCTTAAGATTCCTTTATTCATATAAAGGCTTTACTTATGAAACACAGGCTTTTGACGGCACAGAGGGCATTCACAAGGTTTATGTAGGTGTAAATAATGAAAGTGAAGCGGGTTGGGCCGGCAGACTTAATGGTGAGTTGTTTTTAGGTGCAATATATAGTGATGGTTTGGTTTATCAGGTTGTTGATTCCAAGGCTCGTCTTGTTGGTGCAGAACCCGGATGTTTTGGTGATGAATTGATCTTACCCGAAAAGATTGACGGATACGAACTTGCCACAATTGGAAACGAGGCACTTCAATTAACAAGAATAAAAAAACTTACGGTGCCTGACTGTGTTACAGAGCTTGAAAATGGTGCTTTTAGTTCTATGCATATGCTTGAAGAAGCAACTATTGGCAAGGGTATATCAGTTTTACCTTATGGCGCTTTCAGTAATTGCCATTCACTGAAAAAGGTTACATTGCCTGAAACAATAACTCAATTCGGTACCAAAAAAGACAAATACTACGGTGTAGAATATGATACAAA
>JAZNUW010000041.1:0-6557 GCA_045592465.1 Acutalibacteraceae bacterium
CTCTACGGGGTTGCCGTTGTTATCAAGCTTTGCATCGCCTGTGAGCTCACCTATTTCCTTCTGCAGATTTTCATAGTATGCGTCCCACTCATCATTTAGCAGGCCGTTAATAAGAAACGGAAGCAGAATATTGGCAAGAGACTCTATTAATTCAGAGCTTTCACCGTCATCTTCACCGGAATCGTCTGAAGAGCCGTTCATAATTGAGCGAAGATGAAAAAGCTTGTTGCCCTGAGCATCATAAAGAGGCTCACCATCACCTAACACACGTATAACAGGAATCTGACTTTTGCTTTCTTCAGGGTTAACTGTTGCTGCAAAGCATGGCACAGCAAAACTCAGAAGCATAACAAGTGTCAGAACGACAGAAATTAATTTTTTCATTGAGTAATCACCTCTCATTTTTTATAATTTTATTCTCTCAAAAGCAGCAATAATAGACAAGCAATATCTGTCGCATAACCGTCTTTTCATAATATTTAATAACTTCCGGAAAACAATGGTAATTCTGCAACAAAAAGCCATCTGTGTTTTGTCAAAAAAGTCAAAAATAAAAAAAATGTTGAAATACTATGTAATAAGTGTTACTATATAATGGAATAAATATGACGGAGGTTTTTCCGATGAAAAAACTTATTGCCTTACTCCTTTCAATCCTGATGATTCTGCCTATAGCTTTGCTTCCCGCTTCAGCTCAGACAGATGCTCAGCCCACAGTCAGAGTTGCTGACAGCATGGAAAGCGTTTTTGCCGAGGGTGAAAACAGCCTTGTTGTTTTTGTAACAGGTATCGGCCAGAGCTTCTCCTATCTTTTTGATAAGAGCTATACAGAAGAGGGTGCTTTTGAAAAAGGTACTCTTCAGGACTATGAAAACTATGCGCCCCTTATTGCAGAGGGCAAATATCTGACAAGATGGAACCTTTTCAACAGCTTTGATGAGGTTTTCTCAAACGATGCAACTGTCAAAACTATCGTTAAGCTCGTTCTCAGTCTTCTTTTCTCTTCAGTGATAAGAAGAAACGTTATCAGCCAGAGCGACGTTCAGTCTCTTGTCAGAGATCTTTTCCGCTTCAATCTTGTTGACGAAAACGGCAACGGCGACCCCAGAGTTGTAACTCCCAGATACACCATGCCTGTTTCAGAGTTCCCCGGCAGTGAAGCCAAGGATCGCTTCTATTCCTCAATTCCCTGCAAGGATATTGCAAAGGCAAAATTCGGCGCAAACTTTGAAGACTATCTCTATGTTTTCAATTATAACGCTTTCTCATACACCTCAAAGAACATTTCAGGTCTGCACGATTTTGTTGAAACCATCCTCAAGGAAAACAAAGTCGGCGCAAAGGACATTGTTCTCGTACCTATGAGCATGGGCGCATCTGTTGTCACCGCATATATGGATGCATACCCCACAAAGGCTGAAAACCACATCAGAAGAGTTGTAAGTATAGTTGGCGCCTGGGACGGCAGTGACGTTGTTGCCGATCTTCTCACTCAGCAGTACTGTGACAATTCTGCAGACCTTTTCTATAACGGCCTTATTGCCGACCTTGTCGGTGAACCCTGGGGCTACCTTATCAACATTGTTCTTCGTCTTTTCCCCAAAAAGATATTAAGAGGCTTCATTGATATGGCTCTTGAGGGCATTGCAACAGATCTGTTCTGTGTTACTCCCTCACTTTGCAACCTTGTGCCCACCTACAGATATGCTGAGGTTGAGCATCTTATCAAGTCACCTGTTGTCAAGGCTGAAGCAGATGCCTTCCAGGCAGCAAAGAGAAAGCTTGGCACAACAATGGCAAACCTTGAAAAGGAAGGCGTAACCTTCTCATTCATTTCAGCATACGGTCTTCCCTTCGGTGCAATCACTCCCGATTACAGCATGTTCGGCTTTATGAAGGGTGCTCCCCTGACAAACTCAGACGAAATTATCAACATCGACTCAACTGCACC
Organism: Acutalibacteraceae bacterium; assembly: GCA_045592465.1. Lineage (GTDB taxonomy): Bacteria > Bacillota > Clostridia > Oscillospirales > Acutalibacteraceae > UBA6857. Next base: position 1,952 of record JAZNUW010000041.1, read on the forward strand.
CGGCACATCATATGTTGCAGCAGGCAGCAAGTTTGCCGATACAGAGGGCAGAATTCTTTCACCCGACGGTTCAATTGATATTTCAACAACCTATCGCAAGGATGCATCCTGGTTCTTCTATCAGCAGAAGCACGAGCTTGAATATAACAACACTGCTCTCGCTCTTGCACTTGAGCTTGCAACAGGTAACATCAAAACCGTTTATGACTGTGATAACCTCCAGGAAGACGGATATTACTTCCCCCAGTTCAATGACGCAAGAAATCTCAAGCCTCTGACAAGAAGCTATCTCCCCGACCTTGAAAGATATTGCAAGGAAACAGGCTATGTTCTCACCGCTGACCAGCAGGCAATTCTTGATAAGGCTGAAGCTATGACAAAGCGCACTGTCAACGATTACGAGGCTGACAATGCAATCATCGCTGAGGTAGAAGCAATGCTTATTGAAATCGGAGTTTATGAAGCTCCTGCAGAGCCTGAAGCATTTGATAAGATTCTCACCGGCGCACTCAAGGGTGCAAACGATATCACCTATAAAATTTTCGGAGCAAAGGGCTTCCTTGATATCACAGCTTAAAATAATAAAACGCAACAAGACGGCAGTTCATCTGAGCTGCCGTCTTAAATTATCACATTTTATAAAGCCAGGGCTTTTTTCACAAGGTCTGCTGTCTTTTCAACTATCTCTTTATCCTCTTGTGTCAGATTAAGAAGAGGAGCTCTCACTCCGCCGAGCTTAATGCCTGTTCTCTTTTCAATTGCAGCCTTGGCAACGGCATACATGTTGCCCACGGCGCTGCACATTGTGTAGGTTATTTCGTTTGCTGCATTCTGCAGAGCAAGTGCCCTTGTGAGATTTCCCTCAGCCAGTGCCTCGTTCATTCTGACATATAATTCGGGGGCTACTGCATAAGTACCGCCGATTCCTGCGTCAGCACCGATAATTCTGCCGCTGATAAACTGTTCATCAGGACCATTGAAAACAGTGATTTCTCTGCCTCTCATTTCGGCCTGTCTTTTGAACATCTGAATATCCTGAACGGGCATTGAGGAATTCTTTATACCTACAACTCTGGGATTCTTAAGCATTTCATCAAGCAATGAAAGTGTCAGCGAAACACCTGCAAGCTGAGGAATATTGTAAATAATAAAGTCTGTTTCAGGTGCCGTAGCAGAAATATCATTCCAATATTTTGCAATTGCCCTTTCAGGCAGACGAAAATATATAGGCGGAATGGCGGCAATAGCATCTGCACCGATTTTCTGCGCGTGTGCTGCAAGCTCACAGCTATCCTTTGTGTTGTTACAGGCAACATGTGCAATTATAGTTATTCTGCCATCGGCTGCCTTCATAACAGCCTCAAGAGTCTTTTTTCTTTCCTCTTTGCTCAGATAAATGCACTCACCTGATGAGCCTCCGACATAAAGGCCTGACACACCTTTTTCAATGAGATATTCAACCAGTGCCTGAGTTCTTTCAGAAGATACATTGCCTTCATCGTCATAGCAGGCATAAAATGCGGGGAAAATTCCCTTGTATTTGTCATTCATTTATTCTGCCCTCATTTCTATTTCTTTTATCATAGCTTCAAGCATTATCAGACATCTGGGTACATGAAACGGGCCCTTGAAGGTTGAGCCTATGCAGGCAGGCAGTGTAGGCTTGCCGTCACGCCTTAAATAACCGTACCACTCACCGCAGGGCGCTGAAGCAAAGTGCTTTTGACAATAATCAAGCAGTGTGCGGAAAATCTCCAGATATTTTTCATCACCTGTATCTCTGTAAATCATAAGCGACGCTATCAATGCTTCATTGTGAGGCCACCAGAGCTTCATATCATGCTCATAGGCTTCAGGCGGATTGCCCAGGCAATCGATAAAATACAATATGCCTCCGTACTCCTTATCCCAGCCCTTTTCAAATGCCATATCGAAAATTTCGACAGCCTTTTTGTGAAGCTGCTTATCGCCTGTGGCATTTGCTCTTTCCATAAGAAACCAGCTGCATTCTATATCATGACCCGGATTTACCACTCTGCCCTCTGTTACATCAAGCCTTGGAGTACCGTCGGGAGCAACACTTTCAAGTGTACATCCCAGCTCCGGCTTCACGTGATATTTAAAAATATCGCTGACGCACTCATCTGCTCTTTTGTTATAAAGCTCAGCCTGCTCAGGGTCAACACGAAGAAGCACCGAGGTCACATTAAGAAGAATCATAGGTATGCCAAGACCTCTGCCGCTGCGTGTAGAGCTTACGGTTTTAGGTCCGAGGCCTGTAGGGTCCGGCATTCCGTGATTAAGATTCCAATACATATCATAGGCTCTGCGTGCTCTTTCGAGATGCTCTCTTTCGCCTGTGATGCCATAGTACTCAGCATTTGCTATGCAGTAAAAAGCCTCCGAATAGCAATATCTGCGCTGACGAAGAGGCTTACCCTCTGCAGTAACAGTGAAATAAAGTCTGCCCTCGGCATTTTTATTAACGCAGTATTTTTCCAGAAAATCAATGCAGCTTTTGCTGGCCTCCAGCCACTCCTTACGCACACCGTAAACCCGGCAAAGATATGCATAAATCCAGCCGCAACGTCCCTGCATCCACACACTTTTATCTGTCGAAAAGACCTTTCCATCCTTGTCAATGCAGGTGTAAACGCCTCCGTTAACCTCATCCATACCGTATTTCAGCCAGAATTCCGCCACATCTTCAAGCTGCTGCGAAATCCACTGCTTTTCTTTTTTGAAATCCATAACGACTCTCCTTCATTTATCAGTAACACTGAAAAAATTGTAGCACATCAAAATCAAATTGTAAATATATGATTTTGGTTTTGTTGGTTGCTTTTATATACCTGTAGCTAAAAAAATGCTGCAACACACTAATTGTCATCCTACATTCCTATTGCCATAATTTTTCAAATCGCTTGAAAAGCTGAATTAAAAGTGCTAAAATTAAATGGTCGATTTCCTGAAATGTTACAAGGAATCCGTTATGCTCATAAAGCAGCTTCGCTCTGAGCGAATAAATAACAAGGAGAAAATAAAATGAAAAACAAAAAGAAAATCATAATTGCTGTTGTGGCAGTTATTCTTGTTTTGGCCGTTGCAGGTGTAGCCATCGCTCTTTGTCTGACATCGCCATATGCCAAAGATGAAAACGATACAGAAGCTTTATACAGACAAAATATCGCTTCCATAAATTACGAAAACACTGTTGAAACAGCCTACCCCCAGACTGACCTTTATAAAATTATCGATGAGCATTTCCGTTCAGAGCTGCCCGAAGGCAAAACAGAAAAGAAGGCAATTGTTCTTGGCTTTGACGGTTGCCGCGCCGATGCACTCACTCAGATGCAGCAGGAAAACAGTGCCGTAAATGCTCTGCTTCAGGACGGTGCTTCAATTAACCTTCTTTATTGCGGCGGTGTAAACTATCCCGAAATCAACACTCAGGACACCTCGACTGCACCGGGCTGGTGCTCAATTCTCACAGGTGTATGGGCGGACAAGCACGGAATTACAGGCAACGATATCACAAAGAGCATGGACACCAAAACTCTTATGACAACGCTCACCGAAGAAGAGGTAATAGACAGCGCTTCATTCATAACGAAGTGGGCAGGTCATTTTTCCAGAAAAAATGCAACCTACCTTCTTGAAAAAGAGTACTGCGAAGAAAACGGCCTCGGTGTCAGCTTCAACAAATGTAAAAACAATGATGCATCACATGAGTTCGTTATGCAGGAGGTAGCAAAACAGGAGTGTGCCGATTTTATCTTCGTGATTTATGAGCACACAGACTCAACAGGCCACAACTTAGGCTTCAGCATTAATAATCCGGATTACAAAGAAGCTTTCAAGGAATCTGATGCCTGCGCATATGAAACTCTTGAAGCAATAAAGGCAAGAGAAACCTACGAAACAGAAGACTGGCTTATTATTGTTACCTCAGACCACGGCGGCTTCGGCACAGGCCACGGTAAGGAAAGCATTCAGGAAAGAATGACATTTGTTGTAATGAACAAGGAATGGAAGTAAAAAAAACAAGGCCTCCTTGCGTTTGCAGGGAGGCCTTTCAGCTTTGACAGAAAGCGAGGAAGAAAAATGTCAAGAAAATATTCTCATGTAATAGTTATAGGTGTTGACGGTGCAGGCAGCTGGTTCAAGGATGCCGACACCCCTTCTTTTGATAAGATATTTGAAAACGGTGCACTTACATACAGGGCTCTTTCTTCAAAGCCGACTATCAGTGCAGAGTGTTGGGGCTCAATGCTTATAGGTGTGGGACCTGAGGTGCACAAACTGACGAATAACAGGGTTTCAGTTTTGCCTTATAACATATGGTCAAAGAATCCCACTGTTTTTCGCCGCATAAGAAAAGCTTATCCTGAGGCAGAGCTGGGCTCTTATTGCGACTGGAACCCTATCAATAAGGGTATCGTTGAAAAAAGACTTGGCGTAAACAAGCAAACAGCCAAAGACAAAGAGCTGACACCGCTTATCTGTGATTATATCCGCGAAAAGAAGCCTGATTTTCTTTTCGTTCACTTTGACAGTGTTGACGGAGCAGGTCACGGTAACGGCTACGGCACAGAAAATCACATCA
>JAZNUW010000042.1:0-2832 GCA_045592465.1 Acutalibacteraceae bacterium
TGGGTGAAGACGCATACAACACCTTTAAAGAAAATATGATTGCTGTGATATGGACTACAGATAATCCTGTAACATTCGGATAATTCCGTTAAAAGCAACAAAATTAATTTAATTTGTTAAAAACTATTGACAAAACCCACAAAACAAGTTATAATAAAGACGAACTTAAGAGAAAGGGGTGTTACCAATGTACCGTTCAGTTTAAAACGCAGAGTTTGAATTTATCTGCGCTTACTGAATAAGGAATTCGTAAGTGTTAAATCAAATATGAGAGACAGCTTATAACAAGCAAAATTTAATTGATATTTCAGACGATGCGTAATCGGATTATATATAGGCATTTATGACAGTGAGATATTTTGAGGTTTGATTTGTCAGTTTAGCAAACAACCTGAACTATTCGTTTTCAGATAATAATCGGCTGTGATATAAATGGTTTAAAAGTTAATAGTAAAGATTTTTGAATTTAAATTGATTTGGATAAAATGAAGCAGTGTCAAAGCTGCTTCATTTTTTTCTTTACAGCTATTGACAAACTGGTCTACATAGTGTAGAATAAAGTTAGTCTACAAGATGTAGACCAAACGGAGGTGAAATTATGAATGATTTACAGATGGGCGCAGTTGAAACTAAGTTTGCCGAGATAATATGGCAGCACGAGCCTTTGACCTCATCAGAGCTTGCGGCCCTGAGCCTTGATGCACTCGGCTGGAAAAAGTCCACAACCTACACGGTACTGAAAAGGCTTTGTGACAAGGGAATTTTTCAGAATAACAAGGGGAGTGTTACCTCACTTATTTCAAGGCAGGAATTCTATTCAAGACAGAGCGAACACTTTATCGACGAAAACTTCGGCGGCTCACTGCCCACATTCCTTGCGGCTTTCACATCAAGAAAAAAGCTGACGAAGGAAGATGCCGATGCTTTGCGCAGAATGATTGCCGAGCATGAGGAGGGTTAACTATGGAAGCAGTATTTCTGAAACTTCTTAATATGAGCATCAATGCAAGCTGGTTTGTGCTTGCAGTTGTAATTTTGCGTTTCCTACTTAAAAAGGCACCGAAAAAGCTGAGAGTTATACTCTGGTCACTTGTCGGCATACGCCTTGTGTGTCCATTCAGATTTGAAAGTGTTCTGAGCTTTCTGCCCAGCAGTGAAACAATCCCCGAAAACATAACAATGACACCCACTCCCGAGATTCACAGCGGAATTCCCGCACTGAACACAATGATTAACCCGATATTGACGGAATCCTTTGCTCCGAATCCTGGTGACAGTGCAAATCCTTTGCAGATTATCACCTTTATTGCGGCGGCAGTGTGGATAATCGGTATGCTTGTTATGCTGATTTACACCCTCGTGAGCTATCTTCTTATCCGCAAAAAGACAAATGAAGCAATAAAGCTCAATGATAATATTTTCGTCGGTGACAGAATAGCCACCCCCTTTATTTTGGGCGTGATAAAGCCTAAAATATATCTGCCCTCACAGATGAATGAAGCAGACAAGGATTTTGTTATTGCCCACGAAAAGGCTCACATAAAACGAAAAGACTACCTGTGGAAGCCTCTCGGCTTTTTACTGCTGACGGTTTATTGGTTCAACCCTGTTTTATGGCTCGCCTATGTGCTTCTTTGTCGTGATATTGAGCTCGCCTGCGACGAAAAAGTTATAGCAGAATCAGGTGCTGAAATCAAAAAGTCTTATGCCGAGGCGCTGATTAATTGCAGTGTGCCTAGAAAGCTTATAACCGCCTGTCCCGTTGCCTTTGGTGAAACAGGCGTCAAGGGCAGAATCAAGTCGGTACTCAGCTATAAAAAGCCTGCATTCTGGGTGATAGTTTTAGCGGTACTGGCCGGTGTGGCGGTTGCTGTCGGCTTTATGACAGACCCGAAAGACGATGAAGCATATATTTTCGGCAAGACCTATAGCGGTGAGCTTGTTTATGAAATGGCAAGTATTTCACATACCAGCATTTATATGGGGTACTGTGATATCAGCGATGACGGCAGACTCAGTGTTGCAATTGTTGACCACATTGTCGGTTACGGCAAGCTGAAAGAATCAGACTTTGATACGGCTGAATTTCTGTCACTTCTTCCTGATAATGATGACGGAATTTTCACCTTCGGCGATATTGTCAAGGCTTATGAGGTAGCAATTCCCGTTGCAAGCGGAAACGAGCAGAGGCTGGTTATCTTTATCACCGATGATAACAGAATTTACAGAGCGAATATTGCCGAGGGACATATAATCGCAGCTTTCAGGCTTTATGAAACAGAGCTGTTTGAAGATGCGGAAGAACCCTCACTGCACAGAGAAGAGCTCGAAGCAATACTCGGGCACAACAAAGATAACTATTATATTGCAAAGAACCGCAAAAATTTTGGCGACAACACAATGACCTTATCTGTTGTCAGTTCTGAAGGTGTCCATGAAATTGTTAACGCTGATAATAACACGCGCACACTTTATGCCACAATGCTCTATGAGGAATATGTAAGGGATTCCCAGTGGAATGTGCTTAATGTTGCCTCTCAGTCAAGTCCCGTAAAGCTTGTTTTCAAAGAACAGCAGGAAGGACAGTATAAGCTTATAAAGTACGTGCAGCCCAATCCCGAGCCCAACGGAATGCCAGATGACTTTATGGAATACATCTATAATGTTCCCGGCTATGATGATGCGGCAACGATGAAAAAGCTGAGAATGGACTGCCACGATATGGCTACGGGATATTTCGGGCTTTTCAGCAGTTATTCTTCAGATGCCGACTATGCTTTATACGGTCATTCTGATCAGAATATACTCATTCACAGAGGTAATGCCTTCGGC
>JAZNUW010000043.1:0-33841 GCA_045592465.1 Acutalibacteraceae bacterium
GCCATAAGCTCACTCCTTCAGTGTTTTTTCCATTCATTTGTGTCCATTATTATTGTAACAGGGCCATCGTTTATGAGTTCAACCTGCATATCAGCGGCAAAAACACCCGTTGCCACCTTTTTCACACCGAGAGTGCGAAGCTCGGTGCAGTATTTTTCATAAAGCTCATTGGCAATATCCGGTTTTGCCGATGAAATAAAGCTGGGCCTTCTGCCGTGAGAGGTGTCGGCACAAAGGGTGAACTGTGACACTACAAGAACCTCTCCCTCAACCTGATCGTGCGAAAGATTCATCTTGTCGTTTTCGTCGGTGAATATTCTGATGCCTGCCGTTTTTTTTGCAAGAAGCTTCATATCCTCCTCGGTGTCACCCTCCTGCACTCCTAAAAGAATGAGAAAGCCTTTGCCGATTTCGCCTGTGATTTCACCCTCAACGGTGACCTTTGCTCTTGTTACTCTTTGTATAACTGCTTTCATATAATTTTCCTTGTTTCTTTTTGTTATATTGTCCTCGCCGGACAGGCGTTACTTTTCCTGCCGCGGAAAAGTAACCAAAACGCGTACTTTTTATCAGAAAGTTTTATCATAAGCCTGAACGTTCAGTTGAAAGCACGCCTTTGACCTTCTTGAGCTTTTCGCAGACACTCTTGAGATGCTCTGCACCGTTGACAGTGATGGTCATATAAACAGTGCTTCTGCCATCGTTGCCGTCTTTGGTGAAAATTGAGTGAATCATAACATGCATATTCGCAATAACTGCCGATGTGTCAGCAAGCATACCTACTCTGTTTATGCAGGTGACTGCAAGGGTAACTCTGTAGGAATTCTGAACCTTGTTATCCCAATAGGCATTGATCCATCTTTCGGGCTCGGATGCCTGTGAAATATCCCTTGGCACATTGGTGCAGTTTCTTGTGTGAATGGATACACCGTGGCCTCTTGTGATAAAACCGATAATTTCATCACCGGGCAACGGATCGCAGCAGCGCGAAAACTTGACAAGACAGTTATCGATGCCTTCGATAATAATGCCTTCAGCGCTCTTGACCATCTTTTTTGGCTGAACAGTGACGGGGGCTTCTGCCTGGACTTCAGGCTGATTTTCTTTGACAACCTTATTGTATTCATCCTTGATTCTGGGCATTATCTTGTTAAGGCTCAGACCGCCGTAGCCTATAGCGGCAAGGAATTCGTCAACATCCTTGCAGTGCTGTCTTTCAGCTATTTTAAGAAGGAATTCATTCATCTGCTTTTCGGGCAGAACTATGTTATTGCGCTTGAATTCTCTTTCAACTTCATTTCTGCCTTCAATGATATTCTCTTCTCGTTTTTCTTTTTTGAACCAGCCCTTGATTTTGCTTCTTGCAGAAGCTGTTTTGGCAATTTTGAGCCAGTCACGACTGGGTCCCTTGCCCTGCTGTGAGGTGGTGAGAATCTCGATAATCTCACCGTTATTGACCTTTCTGTCAAGGGTACAGATTCTGCCGTCAACCTTGGCGCCTATCATCTTGTTGCCGACAGCTGAGTGAATGGCATAGGCAAAGTCAATAATACACGAGCCCATAGGCAGTGAAATAACGTCGCCCTTGGGTGTGAAAGCAAAAACCTCTTCGGGAATAAAGTCGGTCTTGATAGTCTTGACAATATCCTCAACATCGTCAGAATCCTGCTGAGTTTCAAGAAGCTGTCTTATCCATGAGAGCTTTTCTTCAAATTTAACCTTGCCGGTAACGCCCTGCTTATATTTCCAGTGCGCCGCAATACCGTACTCTGCCGTATGGTGCATTTCCCATGTTCTTATCTGCACTTCAAAGGGTATGCCCTCTTTGCCGATAACGGTGGTGTGCAATGACTGATACATATTGGGCTTGGGTGTCGAAATATAGTCCTTGAATCTGCCCGGAATAGGATTGAACATATCATGTATTATACCAAGACAGCAATAGCATTCATAAACAGAATCAACTATAAGTCTTACAGCATAAATATCATAGATTTCATCAATGGTGCGGTTTTGCATATATGTCTTACGGTAAATTCCGTGAACACTCTTGATTCTGCCTGCAATATGAACATTGGGCACTTCCTGTCTGACACGCTCTGTTATTTTTTCCTTGATTGAGTCAAGGAAGTTCTGTCTGGACTGGGTCTGCTTTTCAAGAGTTGAACCGATTTCGTTATATGCCACAGGGTCGAGGAAGCTTATGGCAAGGTCCTCAAGCTCTTCTTTGAAGGCACGAATACCGAGTCTGTGGGCAAGAGGTGCATAAATTTCAAGGGTTTCCCTCGCCTTATATCTCTGCTTTTCCTCAGGCATAAATCTGAGAGTACGCATATTGTGCACTCTGTCGGCAAGTTTGATGATAATAACTCTGATATCCCTCGACATAGCAAGAAACATTTTTCTTATGTTTTCGCTTTGCTCTTCTTCCTTGCTTGCAGAAAGAGGAATCTGGCCGAGCTTTGTAACGCCGTCAACGAGATGCTCAACATCTTCGCCGAACATGCTTCTGATTTCTTCTGCAGTTGTGGGTGTGTCCTCAACAACATCGTGAAGCAGCGCTGCGCATACAGAATCGGCATCCATGCCCATATCTGCAAGTATGCAGGCAACAGCAACAGGATGAATGATATAGGGCTCACCGCTTCTGCGCTTCTGGCCTTCATGCGCATCATCGGCTATTCTGAAAGCCTTTTCAATTCTGACAATGTCATCCTGAGAAAAATTTTCCTTAACCTTTTCAATAAGTGCGTGGAACTGAGCTTCATAATCTTCACACATAACTCTCTCCCCTTTCCGTTTTATTCTTCTGACAGAGAACTGATGTAGGCAAACAATGCCGAGTTCTCTAAATTGACTTTCTTCTGTGTGTCGGCAAGACTGATGCTGTCTTTGTCTTTACGAAGTATTCCTAGCTCTGCGAGAACGTCTGTTGCAGCAATAATTTTGCATGCCGATGAGCCATCGTCGCCGAGTCTGTAGCAAAGCACATCGTAATCGCCCTTCCATTCACCGCAGTTTTTGATATAACGGTAAACAGCGGCAACATCCTGCCTTGTGATTTTAATAAATTCCGACTGTTTCTTCGTGAGCACTTCTTTGCGCATAAGCTTTTCATAAAGTCGCACACTTCTGAGATATATGAGGTCGTCGGTACCTGACATTCTTATGTCTTTTATATACACGCCCACTTTTATCTGGGACATATATTCATTTTTTTCGAGCCTTACTGCAAGATCAACCTTATCGCCGGGTATGTAGGGAAAATCATCTGCACTCTCACCGAACATAACAGCTGAAACGGTTTTTGAATTTTTTCTGACACTGAGTCTGAGATGCTTTCCGCCACCGATAGACTGAACCGACGCTATTTCAACACCGAAAAGTCCGAAAACAGGCTGCGGATTTCCCTGACCGAAGGGCTCAAGAGATGCTATCAGAGGAAGTATATCTGCATCAACAACCTCGGCACGGAGCTTGCAGTCAATTATATTTTTGGCAAAGGGCATCTCAACAGTTCTGGCATATTCATACATAGCTTCCTTGAAGGCACCGAGGTTTTCACTCTTCATTCCGAAGCCCGCTGCCAGCACGTGGCCGCCGTAATGCTCAAGAAGCTCTGCAGCAGAGCTGATTGCATCATAGAGAGAAAAGCCCTCTATGCTTCTTGCACTGCCCTTGGCCTCTTTGCCGTCATCGGTTATAACAATGCAGGGCTTGCCGTAAGCACCCACAAGCCTTGCCGCAACAATGCCTATAACACCGCCATGCCAGTTTTCACCGCTGAAAATAAGCAGACGCTCATTGAGAAGCTCGGGATTTTCTTCTATCTGTCTGCGTACCTCTTCGATGATTTCACGCTCTTTTTCCTGTCTTACAGCATTACTCTGGTCAATTTCGCGCGCAAGTGCAAGAGCCTTTTCCATATCATCGCATAAGAGCAGCTCAAGTGCCTTTTTCGCATGGGACATTCTGCCCACAGCATTGATTCTGGGCACCAGAGAAAAGGCAACAGATGTGCTCGTGAGGGTTTTGCCGTTCATTGAGCAGACCTCTCTGAGTGCAGAAAGGCCTTTGTTGCTACCCTCGTTTATGAGTTCCAGACCTGCTTTGACAATTTTCCTGTTTTCACCTGTAAGATTCATTACGTCGCCTATTGTTCCCACACAGACGATATCTGCGTAACGTGCAAGCATTTCTTCATCATCACCGTCATTGAGGGCACATATAAGCTTGAATGCAACACCTACACCGCAGAAATCCTTATAGCTGTCGGGGCAGTCGTGCCTGTGAGGATTGACAACTGCAACAGCTTCAGGCAGAAGCTCTGTAGCTTTATGATGGTCTGTTATAACAAGGTCCATTCCCAGCTCTTTGATATATTCTGCCTCTTTAAAGGCGGAAATGCCGTTGTCCACAGTGATAATAAGCTGAACGCCTTCTTCACAAAGGCTTTTTACAGCTTTCATATTAAGACCGTAGCCCTCAGAATTTCTGTCGGGAATGTATGTAACAACATTGACACCGAGTGATCTGAAATAAAGGGTCAGCAAAGCCGTTGCCGTCACACCGTCGGCATCATAGTCACCGTAAACCGCAATTTTTTCACCCCTCATGAGTGCTTCATTTATTCTGTCAACTGCCTTATCCATATCGCGCAGCTCAAAGGGGTCAGAAAGCATACCCGTACCGAAACAGAAATCCTCAATTTCCATATCGTCGGTTACGCCTCTTGAAACGAGAAGATGTGCAAGGAAAGGCTCAATATCATATTGTTCTGCTATGTCTGCAGTCAGATCTTTGTCAGACGGCAGCACAAACCACTGTTTTCGTTTCACTCTCATCATCCTTTCCTGTCATTTTTTCTTATTCGTTAAAGCTTTTTCTTATAGCCTCAATAAAATGCTTGCCGTACTTTTCGGCCTTGCTCAGCGTGATTCCGGGCAGCTTGAGCAGTTCTTTGAGATCCTTCGGCTTGTACTTTGCCATAGCCTCAAGAGTTTTGTCTGTGAAAATAACAAAATCGGGCATACCTGCTGAACGGGCAACCATTTTTCTTATAAGCTTGAGCTTGACAAGCAGCCTCATATCAGTGCTCATAATATCTGCAGCCTGTCTGATTGTTTGTTTTTCAATTATCTTTCTGACTTTTTTGCCCTTGAAGAGAACATCTCTTGTTTTAGGGTCAAGACAAAGACTTCCGTCCTGCTTTTTGTTTATGAATAAATGCTCGATAAAATATTCAATATGCTTGACTATTTCACTTCGTGCACTGTCACACATAATTCCGAAGGTCGAAAGCTTGTCGTAGCCTTTTTCTGTTATATAGTCTGTTTTTTCACCCTTGAGCACATCGGCAACAACCTGAAGATTTTCTTTTTCCTCAACGCGCTTGATGCACGAAAAAATCATCTGTGCAGGCACTGTCACATCAACAGTCTGAGTGACGCCCTTGCAGTTTGAGCAATTGCCGCACTTTGATGTGGGGTTTTCATCGAAATATCGTAATATATAATTTCGAAGGCAGACATCGTTTTCGCAGTAGTATATCATTTTGTCAAGCTTTTCATTTCTGAGGTTTTTAAGCTGCAGCTTCTGCTTGAAGGAAAGTTCCCCCTTATACTCGTTATTTTCAATGAAAAACTTCTGAATTCTTATATCCTGAGGCGAATAAAGAATAACACAGTTTGCGTCACTGCCGTCTCTGCCTGCTCTGCCGGCTTCCTGATAATAGCTTTCGATATCACCGGGCATATTGTAGTGTATAACAAATGAGACGTTGGATTTGTCAATGCCCATACCGAAGGCATTGGTTGCAATAACTATCTTCTTTTCGTCATATATGAATTTATTCTGATTTTCTGTTCTTTCTGCCTTCGACAGACCTGCATGATATCTTGTAACCGAAAAGCCTTCATCACTGAGCTGTGAGAAAACCTCGTCAACAGCCTTCTTTGTGGCACAATAAACAATGCCGCTCTGCGATGAATATAAATCGAGATAGCGCTTGAGAGCAACATACTTATCCGTTGTTTTGACAACCTCAAAATAAAGATTATCCCTTGCAAAGCCTGTGACAATTTCTTCAGGGTCAACAAGACCGAGAAGACTGCTGATGTCTTCACGCACTCTCTTAGTTGCCGTTGCTGTAAAAGCAGCAACAACGGGCCTTTTCGGCAGAGTACCGATAAACTCTTTTATATCGAGATAGCTGGGTCTGAAATCCTGACCCCAATGAGAAACACAATGTGCTTCGTCAATGCAGACCATTGAAATTTCAACACTTCTGCAAAGCTGAATGAACGACGGGGATGTCAGCCTTTCCGGGGCAACATAAATAATTTTGCACTGACCCGAAATCACCTTTTCCTGTTCGCGCTTTGTCTGTGATTCGCTCAGGGTTGAGTTGAAAAACACTGCATTTATGCCGCATGCCCTGAGTGAATTAACCTGATCCTTCATAAGGGAAATCAGGGGTGAAATGATGACGGATATGCCGTCAAACATAAGCGCGGGCACCTGAAAGCAGATGCTTTTGCCGCCGCCGGTGGGCATAATTCCCACTGCATCGCGTCTTTGAAGAATTGCATCTATTATTTCGGCCTGACCTTGTCTGAATTCGTCATAACCGAAATATTTTTTTAAAACCTGATATTTATCCATTTAAGTAAACAATCTTTCCGATAACCATTTTCTCATAGATTTGCTGCCGTAACAATAAGCAAGAAAGGCAACAACTGCCGCCACACAAAGTGAAAGCGTAAATCCGATTTCTGAAACATAAGGAAGCTCTGTGCCTGCGCCGAGAATTATTCCGCTGACAAAGCAGGTTACTGAAATTTCCGCAAAAATCACAAGCGCCTTAAGAATAGAATTTCTTTTTTTGTGTCTGACCCATATAAGATAGACAAGAACCAGAAATGCATTGAAAATTATAATAGGCAACGCACATCTGGTGTACCACTGATCAAGACCCTTGCCCATAACATAAAACAAATAGACATAAAGGCTCACTGCAACAGTGTTGAACGCAAGTATAAAATATGCACGGTGAGTGTTTATGAAAAAGGGAAGAACAAATATAATCCATGCAAGAAAGCTTGTGGATACCACATAAACAGACCAGAAGCTGCCTGTGAACACAAAGGCATTAACAAGAAAACAGACTATGCAGGGAATAAGCATAACAAGTGACACAACAAGTGCAACAAAACGTTTTTTCACCTGCTTGGGCACATGCATAACCTGTGCAAAAGGTGATTCGGGCACAGGTTCGGAATTATCCTTTTTGTTAGGATTTATTACGGGGGTTGCACAAAGCGCACATCTGGCAGCGCTGTCATCAAGCTCTACGCCGCAATTTACACAATATGACATAATCTTCCTCCTATAAATCAATCTTTGTTACTTTCGATTTTTACGTGTATACCCATCTTGACAAGTCTTGTGAAAAACTCTCTTTCGATATCGCTTTCTTCATAGCAATCCGAAAAAGTGAAAACAAGATTATCTCCCACAGTGATAACACCGCACCTTGCGCCGTTGAGCTTGCCCGGACCTGTGAAAAGATAATAGTAATCCACGTGCTCTTTCACCTCATCGGGAAGATTAATTCCACCGAGGTTGGAAATGAGGGTTGTTGTTGTCTGCTCTCCCGTAAGAAGAAAGGCAACTGAAACACCCAGGTCCTTTATAACAAGTGGCAGATATTTTGTAACGGGATTTCTTTCAAGCTTGAGATTCTGAGTCATAAGTGAATTAATCAGCTTAGGGTCATTGGCAAGCTTGAGCTGAAGTGAAACACTGCGAAGTATCTCTTCAAAGGTATATTCACCAAGATTAGGATCAATTTTCACACGAAGGCACAGCACAAAATTTCTCAGGGTTTCGCTGGGAAATGCCTTTCGCAGATTAACGGGAATCTGAGCGCATATTTCGCGCTGCTTTTTATTTTCTCTGAGCTGCTTTTTATAGTGAACATAAATAAGCAGAGCTGCAAATAATTCGGTAACCGTCACACCGTAGCTCTTAGCAACGGTACGCAGCTCACTGAAAGACATTATGCCGATTGTGTAATTACACATATGCTCAGGCAGCTTTGTGCCCACTGCGTGATATACCCATTTATCCTTGCGGTCATAAGGTACCTTTGAGTCTGCGTATCTGTTGTAGGAATCTTCAACCTCGCACTCTTTCGGCTCCTCAGCGGTGTCGAGAACAAAATTGTTATAGCCGACCGTTTCACCCTTGAGTCTGAGATATTCACCTAAAAGAGTTGACAGAAAAACTGTTGCTCCGTAACCGTCACTCAAGGCATGATAAACATCGAGACTTATTCTCTTGCCTCTGTAAAAAACACGCAGAAGAAAGCCCTTATCCTCTTTGAATTTGATTCGGTAGCAATAATTCTTCACATCAGGTCTGCACTCGAGAGTGTTGGGATTTTTCTTGAAATAGTGCCAGAAAAGACCTGACTTCATTCTGACGTTAAAAGTAGGAATGCGTTTAAGTGTTGCCTCAATAGCCTTATTAAGCACTTCAGGATCAACTTCACTTTTAAGCTGTGCACCTATTCTGAACACATTAGACCAGGTGCTGGAATTCTGACCAGGAAATATTTTAGCGGCATTATCCAGTTTAAACCAATCATAAGAATTGTTTTTCATCGGTCTTTTCCCTTCAAAATGAAAATAGTTAATGTTCATTATACAACATTTTTCTTTCTCTTTCAATGGTACGGACTAAAATATTTTAAATAATATATAAATATATATACTATTCGGCAAAAAAATAAAGCTACGGAGAACCGTAGCTTCAGAAATTCAGTTTTGATTAAAGCTCTTCACCGTGGAATGCTCCATAGAAAATATATCTGAAGAACTCGTAGATTTCAAGTATATACTGCCAGAAAATCTCATAGAACATAGGATGCTCTTCATGTACAGTGTCCTGTGTTGTGTTATTCATAACCATTTCTCCTTTTTAAATAATAATTATTAAAAACATTTAAACACATTTTTTTGAATTAGTCAAGATTTTTCAATAAAAAATGTGAAATGATTATAATTTACTCTTGATGCTGACTGCTTTTGATGCTCTGCTGTGAAACTCTTCATCACAAACTGTTTTAAACGCAACACTGCGATAATAATAAGTTCTGAAGGATTTGGGCACCTTATCGTAAAAAGTCAGATCAAGTCCGTTCTTTGTTCTGCCCACCTCGGTAAATTCACCGTCTTTATCTTCACTGCGCTCAATGATATATCCGTCTGCACCTGCCACAACACGAAGAGATAATTCCACTCTTTTGCCGATGAGTGCCTTCTGAGAAAGAATTTTGCCGCAGTCAAGGTGTATGCAGTGAGCCTCATTGCTGAAATTGCCGTAAAGGATTTTTTCATCGTCTTTTCTGAAATACTGCAGAGAATAGTGATAAGGCTGACCTGTGACGATGCCTTCATCGGTGAAGCTTTCACCCTCAACAACCCCCACAGGCACTATCTGCGAAAAGAAATCGTTACGTCTGCCTACAACACAGCCGTCGGTACCATCAAGCTTCTTCCATCTGAGAGTGATTGCCGGCTTTTTTTCAGCCTTTGCGCTCACAGCTTCAGGAGCCTTTATATCGGATATAACACCTGCTTTTATGCCGCTTGTTTTAGTTGAAGTCTTTTTGCCGTCAAGCTTCTTCCAGGCAGTTATTCTGTACCAGTAAACGGTATCCTGCTGTGCAGTTTCATCGATAAACTCACACTTTTTGACCCATGTGATATGCTCAAACTCACCGGAAAGATCCGATGTTCTTTTCACTGCATATTTTTCGGCACCTGCAACCTTTGACCAGCTTATTGCAAGCTTTTTGTCATCGGTGACCTTTATGCTTTTGATTTTTGGGCTGACTTTGAGTTTTTCGGTTACACCAAGGCTCATTTTTTCTCACCTAAAAGTGAAGCTGCAGCCTTGTCAAGGAAGACTGTTACATCAGCATGCATCTGAAGAATTGTTGCAGGACATGAAGGTGAAACACTGCCTTCAACCAGCTCTTTAACTGCCTTTGCCTTGCTTTCACCTGTTGCAATAAGAATGATTTTTCTCGCACGCATAATGTCACCGATACCCATTGTCAGAGCATATTCGGGCATAGTGTCACCGACAGCCTCGAAGTATTTTTTGTTTGAATCTATAGTGCTTTGTGTAAGCTTGACTGCAAAGGGGCCGTCAGCAAACTTGTCACCGGGCTCATTGAAGCCGATGTGTCCGTTTGTACCGATACCGAGAAGCTGAATATCAATGCCGCCGCATTCACGGATTCTGTTGTAGTATCTTTCGCACTCAGCCTCAAGATCTGTTGCTTCACCGCTGAGGAAGTTGACCTTATCGAAATCAACGTCTGTTTTACCGAAAAGGTTATCCTTCATGAAATAGAAATAGCTGTTGACATTATCTCTTGAAAGCCCCACATATTCATCAAGGTTGAAGGTGGTGATATGCTTAAGGCTCACCTCACCCTTTTCATAGCTTTCGATGATTCTCTTATATGTTTCAACAGGTGATGCACCTGTTGCAAAGCCAAGTACACTGCCGTGATAATTATTGACCTGTCTGATAATGAGTTCAGCGGCTTCATACGAAATTTCTATAGGATTGTCTTTAATAATAACTCTCATTTTGTTTTCTCCTTATCTTTAATGAGTTGCAATATTTTCCTGCTAACTTATTTATAATAACACATCAGCTGATATTTTTCAATGTTTTTATTTACATATTTTTCTTTTTTTGCTCTGTTCAAAAGCTTTTTTTTGTGATAAAATGAATAACAGATGTATTTTTCAGGCGGTGAAAAAATGTTAAAAGTCAGTAATGTTACAAAAAAGTACGGCAAGGTTATTGCAAACGACAATATCAGCTTTGAAGTGGGCAACGGTGAAACTGCACTTCTGCTCGGGCCCAACGGTGCGGGCAAATCAACAATAATCAAGTGTATTGCAGGTCTTCTGCGCTTCAAGGGTGAAATCACATTCGGCGAGCTTAAAAACAAATCTGTTGAAGCAAAGCGCATACTCGGATATATTCCTGAAATGCCTGCAGTTTACGATATGCTCACAGTGGGCGAACATCTGCAGTTTATTCTGCGCGCCTATTCCCTTGAGGATGACGGTTACGGCGATGAGCTTCTCAGACGATTTGAGCTTCTGGATAAAAAAGATAAGCTGGGCAAAGAGCTTTCAAAGGGTATGCAGCAGAAGCTTTCTATCTGCTGCGCTCTTGTGCACAAGCCTTCGATTGTTATCTTTGATGAACCTATGGTCGGCCTTGACCCTCACGCAATAAAGCAGCTCAAGGAGATATTCACCGAACTTAAAAGTCAGGGTGCAAGTGTTATTATCAGCACCCATATGCTTGACAGTGTTGAGGATTATTGGGACACTGCCTATATTATGGTCGGCGGCAGACTTCAGGCAAAGAAAACTATGGGTGAAAACTCAGGCAGCCTTGAAGAGCTTTTCTTCAATATAACCGAAAGCGGTGATGTGAAGTGAAGGCCCTGACTTATCTTCTTGCCTGCAAGCTGAAAAACAACATTATTTCAGTTTTCAGAACACCCTCAAAGCTTATCAGCGCTCTTATTCTCGTTGCGCTTGTGGGTTTCTCCGCTTTCACCGGCACTGACAGCGCCCTCCCTCCTTCGGCAGGGTACAGAGATATCAACGAGCTTTATGCTATTATTCTTCTGCTTTACAGCGTGATTTTTGTTCTCATAAGCAAAAACGGCTTTTATAACGGCGCGTCTATGTTTTCTATGGCTGACGTGAATCTTATTTTCACTGCACCTGTCAGACAGAGCAGAGTTCTATCCTTCGGTATGTTTCAGCAGCTGGGCAAGAGCCTGCTTATAGGTTATGTGCTGATTTTTCAGTATTCACTTGTCAGTGAAACCTATGGCGTGGGATTTTCGGCACTGATATTCATTCTTATCGGCTACGGAATAACAGTTTTTCTCTCGCAGATGGCTGCAATGCTGATTTATTCTTACACCTCAGGTGATGACAGCAAGCGCTCCCTTGTCAAAACAGCATATGTTCTCACAATCATCGGCTTTGTTGCCTTCGCTTTTGCTCTGGCTTATCAGAATGGCGGAATAACAATTCACAACCTTGTGCTTTCAACAAGAAGTGTTGTGGCAAGGCTTTTCCCCGTGGGCGGTATCATATCATTTGCAGTTGAAGGTGCCATTGAGGGTGACCTTATCAAAATCGGTGACGGCTTCCTTTACTGTGCTGTTTTCTGGGTCTTTTATCGCATTGCAATTCTGCTTATCAATTCGGATTATTATGAAGATGTGCTGCAGAGCACAGAGGTTTCATATTCAGCTATTCAGGCCCGCAAAGAAGGCAAGGTTGCCGAAAACGCACCAAGAAACATTAAAACCGGCAAAATCGGCATAGAAAAAGGAATGGGTGCCTCTGTTATTGCAGAAAAGCATAAAATTGAAAACAGACGCAGCAAGACTTTCCTTCTGAGCACAATGTCATTGGTGATGATCGGCTTCACTATCGGCGGAAGCTTCCTTTTCAAGGAGTTACCCATGGTCATTTTTATAGTGAATATCTATCTTCTGACTATGGGCATCGCTGCAGGAAGATGGGGCAAGGAGCTCTCCTACCCTTATATCTATCTCATTCCTGAAGCATCATATAAAAAATTGTGGCATACCGTTAAAGGTGAAATTCCGTCACTGACTGCAGAAAGTATTCTCTGCTTTGTGCCTGCATATTTTATTGCAGGCCTCACCTTCCACGACACAGTAGGAATGATTCTGGCAAGAATAAGCTTCGGCTTGCTTTTCATCAGTGTCAACCTTCTTATTCAAAGGCTCTTCGGCACATCCGATAAGAAAGTGCTCGTGCTTATGGTTTATTTCCTGCTTATTATGATTTTCAGTGCACCGGGCATTTTTGCAGGCTTTCTTCTGACAATGTTTTATCCCTTCTATTACACTCTGGCTTATATTCTGATAGCTGTTGTCAACACACTGGTTGCAGCAATTCTGGCCTTCAGCTGCAGAAATATTCTCAGAGATGCGGGTTGAGCAGCATAAAAAAACAGCAGGTCATTACAACGGTAATGACCTGCATTAATTTTGCCTGTTATGCTTATTGGTTTTCTCTCTGCGCCTTGACAATGGCAGCATATTTCATTGCTCTGCCGAGACCGTGCATAATGATGCTGTAAAGAAGAGAGGCCAGCTCTCTCGGGCTGCGGCGTGATTCATCGTTGAGCCATGTCCATGTGGTACTCGTCAGACCTGCAGCAATGAACTGAGTGACATATAATTCGATATCACTCATATCCTGATGATCGATAAATCTGTTTGTGAAACGGGCAAAGGCCTCACCCAGAGAAATTTTGCCTTTATCACTGAGAATAACCAGGAAGGTTTCACGGTTATTTTCAATATATTCCAGCACCTTTATAAGGAATTCGATAGTTGTATAGTCTTTGACATCGGGGTGGTTATGTATCTCGGCAATGTCTAATGCAATATCTTCGATTATATCGTCATAAAGGTCATACTGGGTGTCATAGTGACGATAGAAGGTGCTTCTGTTAACGTCGGCACCGTCACAGATTTCTTTTATGCTTATGCTGTGGATTGACTTTGTTTTCATTATATCGATAAGGCTGCTTTTAAGAAGCATTTTTGTCATACGGACTCTTCTGCCCTCAACTTTGCTATCCATTTGATAAACCTCCTTTTATAGGACTTTTGTTTATTATACAACAACTTGTTGCAAAATGCAACACTATGTGGAAAAAATAACATAAAGATTTATATCAGTCAAACAGGTAATTTTTGGTGAAAATTGTACAACTCTGCACGAATATTCCTTTTATAGCATAACTTTAATTGACTTAAAACGACATTTATGATACAATTTCTTTATCTTTTTATCCGGAGGGATTTTTATGGAAAAAACTAAAAGAGACTCCTTTGCAAGCCGTTGGGGCTTCATTATGGCCTGTATCGGCTCAGCAGTAGGCATGGGCAATATCTGGCTGTTTCCCACGAGAGTTTCGCTTCTCGGCGGCGGTGCTTTCCTGATACCCTATTTTATTTTTGTTGT
The DNA here is from genome assembly GCA_045592465.1 of Acutalibacteraceae bacterium. GTDB lineage: Bacteria > Bacillota > Clostridia > Oscillospirales > Acutalibacteraceae > UBA6857. The sequence continues at coordinate 14,127 of JAZNUW010000043.1, forward strand.
ACTCATCGGCTCCACAGGTGTAATTGGCGAAATGGCTTTCGGCAGAGCAACACGCTCAGGCCCCATAGATGCCTTCGGCTATGCAACCGACAGTAAGGGCGGCAAAAAAGCAGTCGGACAGGTTATCGGCGCAATTCCCGCACTCGGCTCACTCGCTCTTGCAATAGGCTACACCGTTGTTATGGGCTGGATTCTCAAATATATGACAGGCACATTCACAGGTGCAACTCTTGCCCCCACAGACGCAGATGCCTTCGGCGGTGCTTTCGGCACAATGGCTTCCTCCTTCGGCAATAACATCTGGCAGATTGCAGCTCTTGTTATAACCTTTATCATACTTATGTTCGGCATCGGCTCAGGCATTGAAAAAGCAAATAAGGTTATGATGCCTCTTTTCTTCTTCCTCTTCCTCGGTCTCGGCATTTATATTGCTTTTCAGGACGGTGCAATTGACGGCTTCAAATATATTTTCACCGTTGATTTTACAGCTCTCAAAAACCCGAAAACCTGGATTTATGCTCTGGGTCAGGCTTTCTTCTCACTTTCAGTTGCCGGCAACGGCACACTTATTTACGGCTCATATCTCTCAGATAAAGAGGATATCCCCAAATCAGCAAGAAATGTTGCTTTCTTCGACACTCTCGCTGCAGTGCTTGCTTCATTTGTAATCATCCCTGCCATGGCTACTGCAGGAGCTCAGCTTGACCAGGGCGGCCCCGGACTCATGTTCATTTATCTGCCCAACCTCTTCAAGGGTATGCCAGGCGGCAACATTATAGCTATTGTCTTCTTTGTTGCTGTGTTCTTTGCGGGTATGACATCACTGATTAACCTTTATGAAACTCCCATAGCAACAGTGCAGGAGCGTTTAAAGCTCGGCAGAGTACCTGCATGCCTTATTGTCGGTGCAGTAGGTATCGGCGTTTCACTGTGCATTCAGGGCATTGTTTCTGACTGGATGGACATCGTTTCAATTTACATCTGTCCTCTCGGTGCAGGTCTTGCAGGTATTATGTTCTTCTGGGTGCTTGGCAAAAAGTTTGTTGAAAGCGAAGTCAACAAGGGCAGAATCAAGCCCATCGGCAAGTGGTTCTATCCTCTTGCAAAATATGTCTTCTGCGGTGTTTGCATTCTTGTCTTTATTGCAGGCGCACTCCTCGGAGGCATCGGTTAAACACTCCCCTTCAGAAAGGTTCTGATTTAAATGAAATATAACTATCATACCCACACCTCCCGCTGCTATCACGCAACAGGCAGCGACGAGGAATATGTGCTTGCCGCTATTAAGGCTGGCTTTGACGAAATAGGCTTTGCCGATCACACACCGTGGAATTTCAAGAACTTTACATCTCACATGAGAATGCACGAAAATGACCTTGCAGATTACTGCAACAGTGTGAAATATCTGCGCGATAAATACGAAGGCAAAATCCGCATTAAGCTCGGACTTGAATGTGAGTATTTTCCACAGTATTTCCCATGGCTGAAGGAAGAAATGGCAAAGCATGAAATCGATTATATCATACTCGGACATCACTACTGCACTGATGAAAAGACAGGACCTTATAACGGCGCTATCACCACTCCCGAAGAAATCTACACTTACCGCGACGAGGTGCTGGCTGCTATGGATACAGGTCTTTTCAGCTATGTTGCCCATCCCGATCTTTTTATGAGAGCATATCCTGAGTTCGACGAGCATTGTGAAAAAGTCTCACGCGATATTATTGCCAAGGCAATTGAAACGGACACCCCCGTTGAGTTTAATCTTTTAGGTCTGACTCATATTATAAGAGAGGGTGCCTCCGACTATCCCCACCCAGGATTCTGGAAAATTGCAGGTGAGATGAAGCCGAAGGCTCTCGTTGGCATAGATGCTCACTATCCCGGTGCATACAGGGATTATGAGCTTTTTGAGATAGGACATGCTGAGCTTAAAAAATACGGGCTCACTCCTGTGGAAAGCATTAAATTTTTAAGATAAAAAATAACGGCGGGGAAAATCCTCGCCGTATATTTATATTCAGTTATATTGCGGCAATTTAAGATACAGCCGCTATTTTTTGTCCTCGCCGGACAGGCAATACTTTTTCCTGCCGCGTAAAAAGTATTCAAAACACGTTGTTATTGCCCTCGGGATTACAGATATTATTCAAATATGTTGTCCATATTATAGAAGCCTGCATCCTGACTGACAAGGAACTCGGCCGCAGACACTGCACCGTCTGCAAACAGGCTTCTGTTTTCTGCCTCGTGCTTTAAGGTGATAACCTGTGAGCCCACGGCAAAAACTATTTCATGGGTACCCACTTCACTGCCCATTCGCAGAGAGTGGATGCCTATTTCTTTTTTATCTCTCTTGCCGTAATCGCTTCTGCCAACCACATATTCAGCATCTGTTTTGACGGTCTTTATGGCATCGGCAAGCAATATTGCGGTGCCGCTGGGCACGTCAAGCTTCTGGTTGTGGTGCTTTTCAACAATTTCGATATCAGCATCAGGGAAAGCCTTTGCCGTTATCTTTGCAAGGCACGAAAGAAGTGCAACACCAAGTGACATATTCTGTGAATAGAACACGGGCACCTTTTCACTGGCAGACATAATCATAGCCTTTTCTTCGTCAGTCTGACCTGTGGTTGCAACAACTACAGGCATACCTCTTTTTACGGCGTACCCCATAACATCTGCTGTTGCGGCATGGTTTGAAAAATCAATTATGCAGTCAGCTTCGCCCTGAAATTCATCTATATTCTTATAGATGTTGTTTTCAGGCTCGCTGTCAAATTCAATACTGCAGTATGCGGCAACGGTATGCTTTTTGCCTGAAAGGATAATATCGCTCAGAGCCTTACCCATTCTGCCGCCTGCACCGTTAATTATAATTCTCATAGTCTCACCTTATACATCAAGGCCGATTTCGCGCATTCTGTCGAGAAGAACTGCCTTGGTTGCATCTTCCATAGTTGTGAGGGGAAGTCTGACATAGTCTTCGCAATAGCCCATAGCTGCCATAGCTGCCTTTGCGGGAATGGGGTTAACCTCGCTGAAGAGAGCCTTGACAAGGGGGAAATATTTAAACTGCATTTCTGCTGCACCCTTAACATCACCGTTAAGGAACTTGTGGCACATTTCTGAGGTTTCCTTGGGAAGAACGTTTGAAAGAACTGAGATAACACCCTTGCCACCAACTGACATAAGGGGCACTATCTGGTCGTCGTTGCCTGAATAAAGTGTGAGCTTATCGCCGCAAAGAGCCATTGTTTCAGTGATTTTATCAATCTGGCCGTTAGCTTCCTTGATAGCCTGAATCATAGGATGCTTTGCAAGCTCTGCGTATGTAGCAGGCTCAATGTTGACGCCTGTTCTTGAAGGCACGTTATAAAGAATGATGGGCTTTGTGCTCACATCTGCAATTGCAGTGAACATCTTGATAAGACCCTTCTGTGTTGCCTTGTTGTAATAAGGTGTAACAACGAGCATAGCATCGCAGCCGATTTCACATGCATATTTTGTAAGGTCGATAGCATAAGCTGTGTCGTTTGAGCCTGTGCCTGCAATAACAGGTACTCTGCCGTCAACAACCTCAACAGCAAACTTAAGCACTTCTCTGTGCTCTTCGTCTGTGAGTGTTGAGCCTTCGCCTGATGTGCCAGCAATAACAAGAGCATCGATGCCCTCATCAATCTGCCAGTTGATAAGCTTTCTGAAACTTTCGTAATCTACTCCGTTTGAGTTAAGGGGTGTTACAAGTGCTGATGCAGCACCTGTGAAGATGGGCTTTCTTTCCATTGTTTTGTTGCTCCTTTAAAATTAATTCCGAAAAATCTGATTAAATCTGCTTTTTGAGTAATAACAGGTTATTACAAATTAAAACACCCGATTTTTGCATCGAGTGTCCATAACAGCTACAAACTTCATAAGCATAAATAATGCATTACGAACTTTAAATTCTAATTATAATAGCACTCCGCAAAAAGCGACAGTTGCACAGATGTTATTCTGTGCCCCCAGGTTGTCTTTCGCCTGACACCTTCGGCGGTCATTCCTTTCACATTGCAGGATTATGCGACAATCCAAGCAGGCAATGCTACTGATAATAAACCGCAGCCTCTATCTTTAACTGAATTATTCGGTTTAGATGAGTTTATCACTGTTTTGATTATATGTCAAGACTTTAGGCAGAAAAAACTTCATAAACAGACTCAATAAAAAACAAATAAGGAGAAAAGGGTGTGAAATAAAGCCACTGCTTATATTTAAGTGCCTCTTTCATAAAAGAAAAATCCAAGCTGAACTGCTTATCATCAACCTCAACCTCTATTTTATCGGCTGTTGTTTTAACTGTGAGCACCGCATATTCGGTGCGAAAGGAATTATATTCGCTTCTCTGCTTTGCTGTGAGCGTGCCTGCACCGAAAAGGGTCAGACAGGCTATTATACTGCTGACAAGAAAAAATGCCGAAAGAATCCTTTTCAGCTCATCATTCATTTTTTTCATCATACTCCTTCAATATTTCACTCAGGGCAACGCCTATGCATTTGCCTGTGTAAACTGCCTCTTCAAGAGTGTTGGCATCGGAGCCGACTTCAACTAAAAGTGAGCAGTGAGTGACATTCATATTATAGCTTCTCGGGCAGAAATAAAGCGGTCTTGTAATGCCTTCATAAAGTTCCTCAAGCTTATTCTGCAGATGCACCGCAAAGGTCAGATTATATTTCCAGTCAGGCAGGTTGGTTATAGGATTCCCTTCCTCCTGACATCCGCTTATTATCATAATCTGAGCCGCTTTTTTGCCCTTGATTTTTGCTGTGGGCTTGATTTTTGTGCCGTCTGAAAGCTGAATTGCATCGCGGTGGATGTCAAGCACCACCTGAATTGAGGGATTCTCTTCAAGTATCTTTTCCACAGCTTCTCTTGAATGTGCATAGGCACCGTTATAGGAATGGTCATGTATGACGGTATCGTGAATAACACCGTAGCCCGCCTTTTCAATTTCGTCACAGATTGCCTTGCCGACTCTGACCATATTGACCGCATCGCTCTGTGAGCGCGTGCGAAAATCTGTTTCATAAAAGCCCCTGTCGAGAATCTGATAGGTTTCTGTTGTGTGAGTGTGAAAAATCAGCACCGACGGTTCATCCTTTTTCACACTCAGGTCAATTTTTTCGCCTAGTATTTTTTCAATATCAATTCCCGTTTTGTTCACATTTTTCACACGTACTCTGCCGAAGGAATCAGTGACGCCATCCTGCTTATATTGCTTCTCTTTTATGCTGCCGTCTTTTTTATCTTTGTCGGCAGTTTTATTTCTTTCGGCAATTATTTTCAATATATCTCCGGGTGTATCCGTAAAGCCTTCCTGCGGTGAAGCACTGACACTGACATTGTTATCCTTTGCCTTTTGGGTGGTGGCTTCTTCACTCACGGCAGACGTCCTTTCTTCATCGCGTACCAATGATGTAAACTCAGGCACTGTTATGCCCTGCCCCGGCAGATATGTTTTTGCACTCATAAGCACAGCCTGTGATGTAAAATAAAGCAAAACCCTGTGAAAAGAAACTGCTGTTATAACAAGCACTGCAGCTAAAACAACATTGATTATGATTTTGGGTGTTCTTGTGTTTTTCATAAGCTTCTCCTTAAAATTTATGCTATAGATAAATTTATTCGGAAAAGTGAAAATTTATCCCACAATTGACATAATCTCATCAGCAGTCAGTGACGGCTGAAGCGCCACATTAATTGCCATGGCTATAAGGTGAGCTGCCCTGTCAATAAGATTATCCACCTCCTTTGGTGTAACCATCATGGCTTTATGCTCACTGAGCTTTGACATAAGCTGCTTTTCTTTAAGCTCAATACCCGACTTTTCAAAAACATCAAGTGCCATGGTCACTGCATCCACAACCGTTGGCACGCCTATAGCAATTACAGGCACACCCAGTGTCCTGCGGTTTATGCCCTTGCGTCTGTTGCCCACACCTGAACCCGGCTCAACTCCTGTGTCACACATCTGCACCGTTGTGCCGAGCCTTGAAACATTGCGTGAAGCAAGTGCATCTATAACAATAACACAGGAGGGCTTTATCTTTTTGACAATGCCTGATATTATCTCCACAGTTTCTATACCTGTTTTGCCCAGCACACCCGGGATAATTCCCGCCACACTGCGAAGCCTTCCGAGCCCAAGGGTTTCAGCAAGGTCATGGCTTATGTGCCTTGTTGCAAGAAGCAGGGATAAAGCCTTAGGTCCGAGAGCATCAGGAGTTATATCCTCATTTCCCAGGCCTGCCACAAGCACGCACCCATCATCGGGAAGAAGCTTTTTCAGCTCGCAGGAAAGCACCTCAACTGCATTTGTAAATTCTTCTGCACCAAGCACAAGGGACTTCGTTTCAAGGGTGATATATCTTCCTTCGGGCTTTGAGAGAAGCCTTTCACCCTTTTCGTTTATTATTTCAATTGTCGTCACTTCAATGCCCTTTTGCTTTTTATATGAGGATAAAACACCGTCAAGCTTTTCTTTTTCTCTGTATTCCCGTCTTTCTATGGCAAGATCCGTGCGAAAATTCAATTTTTTCACCTCAAAACTATTGCATTTTTTTAAAATATATAGTATTATTGTTGCCGTGTGAAAAAAAGTATATCCAAATTTGCAAAAATATCTTGCAAATTTTTCTGAAAAGTGATATGATGTCTTTTGCATGACAGTATTAAGAGGAGGTGTAATAATGCCAAACATTAAATCAGCAAAGAAGCGTGTACTCGTAAGTGCAACAAAGCAGGCTCGCAACAAGTCAGCTAACTCAGCTCTCAAGACTGCTCTCAAGAAGGCTAATGCAGCTATCGATGCAAATGCTGAAGATAAGGAAGTTGCTGTAAAGCTCGCAGTTAAAAAGATTGACCAGGCAGTAGCTAAGGGTCTTCTTCACAAGAACAACGCAGCAAGAAAGAAGTCAGCTATCGTAACAAAGCTCAACGCTTCAAAATAATTTAGCTAAGAAGATTCGAGATGGGAACAACCCATCTCTTTTTCTTTTGATAAAGGCACAAGAGCTTGCAAAACCGATAAATAAAAATGCAGTCATGATATATAAATTTAAAATAAAAATCATTCAGCTACGCAGCATCGAGTTGCGTAGCTGAAGCTTTTGCAATTGCTGTTTTTTCGCCCTCTCGCAGTACCGTTGTACGACTTCGGAGCGAAGAAAACAGCATCTTGTACCTTTCTCAGAATTCATCTTTTTCTTTTTTATATTAAAGCTGTAACATTGATTTCTTGTTATTTCATTCAAATATCACACAGTTTTCACAATGCTCTGCCATAATACTTTTAACCTTAATATTATCTATATTTATATAAACTATTAATTGTCAAAAAATTCATTGAAATTTTATGTAAATCGTGGTAATATAAAAGAAGTTTAATCGGAGGACCGTTATAATGAAAACTAAAACATTTAAATCATCAATATTTATTATGCTGATAATGAGCATCTGCCTGGCATTCTCTGTTTCGGCAAGTGCAAAAACCGAGGTTTCAGGTGATTTCACCTTTGACGTCACATCCTCAGGTGCAACCCTTGTGAAATATACGGGTCAGGATGAAAATGTTGAAATTCCTGCAAAAGTCAACTCTGCAAAGGTTACGGCTATAGGTCTTGAAGCCTTCTTCGAGAATAAAGCCCTTAAGAGTGTCACTATCCCCTCAGGAGTGAAAACAATAGGTGAAGGTGCTTTCTGGTGCTGCAGCTCACTGAAAAGTGTTACTATACCCGAAACTGTGACCGAAATTGGATATGCAGCCTTCAATGAATGCTCATCACTCGAGCAGGTTATTCTGCCCTCAGGGGTTAAGACAATAGGTGAAAGCGCTTTCTGGTACTGCACATCACTTAAAACCGTTGTTGTTCCCGAAAGTGTAACAAAAATCGGCAAGAACGCCTTCAAGGGCTGTGACCAACTCACTGTCTACACTGTCAAGGGCTCCTACGGTGAAACATATATCAAGAATCTTGATTATGTCAAGCTTGCATACAGATATGCCACAGCAATAAAGCTCAATGCCACCTCTCTTACACTTTCAGCAGGCGCCACAAAAACTCTTATTCCCGAGCTTTCCCCCACTCCCCTTTATAACGATGCCGTTACATACAAGTCATCCGATTCAAAAATTGCCACTGTTGACACCTCAGGCAACATCACTGCTGTTTCTGCAGGCAAAACAACAATAACAGTCAAGGCAAAAGACGGCAGCGGCAAAAAAGCCACCTGCACCGTAACGGTAAAACCGGCTAAGCCCACCTCACTGAAGGCAGGCAAACTCACAGCAGCAAGCGCTGAAATCAAGTGGGAAAAGGCAGCAGGTGCAACGGGCTACAAGATTTATAAATATAACCCATCCACCAAGAAGTATGTATCCCTTGCCACAACCTCAAAATGCACATACACAGATAAAACTGCAAAGATAGGCGAAACTGTAAAGTACAAAATCAAGGCCTATGCAAAATCAGGCAGCACCACTTATTATTCCTCATATTCATCGGTGCTCACAGTCAATATGCCCACACCGGGCACTGTCAGCAAGCTCACTGCAGCAGCCTCAACAACCTATGTCAAATTCACCTGGGCTAAGGCTGACACTGCAACAGGCTACAGAGTTTATCAGTACAGTCCCTCAAAGAAAGCCTTTGTTAAAAAGGTTTCAACCTCCTCACTCAAAGCAACAATAAAAAAGCTTAAGGCAAACACAGAATACACCTTCGCCGTTCAGGCCTTCTATAAAGATTCAAAGGGCAACGTCACCTTTGCAAAGCAGCAGCAGGAAATAACTGTTAACACAAGACCTGCAGCACCCAAGAGTCTGACATACATCAAGGGCAGCGAATCCTTTGACAGAGTGAGTGTGAAATGGACAGGCGTAAGCGGAGTAACAGGCTATGAAATTGTCTGCACACCCGAAAAAGGAAATGCAGTTATTAAAAAGGTTACGGGTGCATCAGCCAACAGCTGTGTTGTTGATTCACTTTCATTCGGCACAACCTATGAAATAAAAATCAGAGCCTACACCGAAAGAAAGTCAGGCACTGCCTACAGCTATTACAGCAACACAGTCAAGGCAACAACAATTGCAATGCCCTCATCACCCGACGAAGCATTCGCAAGCTTTATCACCGCATATAACGACACAAAAAAATTCAGCGGAAATGCTGCAATTTACAAAAACACTGAAATCCTTGATTTCAAGGGCGACAACGCAGACAAATATGAAGGCGTAAGAGTAAATGCTTTCAGAGCAGATACTGACATTACTGTTTTTGAAAACGGCAAAGACAAAAACGGCAACACCGTTTCAGCATATATGGCTCCCTTTAACGCCGACTGTGTGCTCACTGCAGACAAGCTTCTGCCCGGCTCACTTTCATATAAAGGCAACGGCTCAGGCTATGAGATTTCATTCACACTGCCTGAGGATAACATCGGCGAAACAGCAGGTCTTATCGCTCCCCTGATTGATATTGCGGCCATTGAAAAATCAACCGAAAACTTCTCACTGACTTCATGCAGATATACCGCTGTGAGAGTTACCGCTAAGGTACAGGGCGGTCTTATCAGCCATATGGATATTTCACAGGATGTGGAAGTCAGCTTTAAAATAGGTGTCCGCTCTTATTCGTTCACACAGACAGTGGTAACCACTTATGCTGTGACAGAGCTTTAATCACAAAAGACATCCACCGTATTAAAAGGAGGTTTATAATATGAAAAAAATCTTTAAATCCTTGACCGTAGTTCTTATGTGCGTGCTTATTGCTTTATCATCAGTTACTATGGCAAGTGCAGCTCTTGAAAGAGTTACAGGTCTTAAGGTAACTGCACTGAGCTCTAATTCAGCTGTCGTTTCATGGAAGTCCGTACCCAATGCTGAGGCTTATCAGCTTCAGGTCAATATCAATGACACCGGCTGGAAAGATCTCAACGGTGGCTCCATTAAAGGCACTGCTTTCACCGTTACAGGTCTGTCTGTCGGCAACAACTACAAATTCCAGGTTCGCGCTTACAGAACCGTTAACGGTCTGTTCGGCTCAAGCAAGGAATACAGCAGCAAATACAGCACAGTTGCCAGCTACACAGTGACTCTCCCCAAGGTAACAGGATTTAAAGCCACCACCTCTTCAATGACAAGCGCAAAGCTTTCATGGACAAAGGTTGCAGGTGCAGCAGGTTACAACATTCAGAAGAAGGTTGACGGCTCATGGAAAACCGTTAAAAACACCACAAGCACATCTTACACCGTAACAGGTCTTAAGGCTAACTCCACTTATTCCTTCCGTGTCAGAGCATACGTAACCGTATCAGGTGAAAAGAAGTACGGCACAGCATCATCAACACTTAAATACACTGCAGGTGTGGGCAAGGTTGCAAACCTTAAAATCACATCGTCTGACCTGGATTCTGCTGATGTTTCATGGTCAAAGATCAGCGGCATCACAGGCTATCAGATTTATAAGTATGACTATTCAAAGAAGTCAAAGGGTTGGTATAAGGTAAAGACAGTCAGCTCTGCAAGCACTGTAAAATACACCTACGGCAAGCTTGTTGTCGGCACAAAATACGGCTTCAAGGTCAGAGGCTATTATAAGAAGAGCGGCAAAACAACTTACGGCACCTTCTCAGACACAGTTTATTACACACCCACACTCGAAAAGGTTACCGGCATGGGTCTGACCAACCTGACTGCAACCAAGGCAACTCTTTCATGGAATGAGGTTGATGGTGCACAAGGTTATCAGGTTTATGATTATGCAACCGGCTCAGCAGTCAAGCTTCCCACTGCAAAAATCAACAAAACAACAATTGACATCAAAAACGGCAAGACATATAAAATCAAGGTCAGAGCATACACCAAGGTTGACGGTGTAACAAAGAAGGGTACCTTCTCTGATGCTTTCACCTTCTACAGTGTGCCAAACGCAGTTAAAAATCTCGATGCTCAGGTTCTCGACACAGGCTATGCAAAGTTCGTCTGGGATTTTGCTGAGGGTGCTGACGGCTACAACCTTTATGTACGCAACGGCTCAGTATGGCGCAGAATTGCATCAGAAATCACCACAACCTCCTACACTCTCAAGGATTCATCTCTGCTTGAGAATAACACCTTTATGGTCAGAGCATACATCAAGAACGGTGACAATATGCTCGAAAGTGCCGATTCAAATCAATTCACACTTAAGTTAATAGGCGCACCCACTGTAACAGTAGGTGAATGCACAACAACTGATATTCAACTTAAATGGAATGCTCTTGACGGTGCAAACGGATATATAATTGAAGCTTATGATTATAACGCATCAGCCTGGAAGGTAATCGGCGAGGCTTCAACACCTGAATTCACTGATTACGGCTTCGGCGAAAGAGGCTCTCTTTACAGAGTTTACGGCGCTGTGCTCAACAGTAACGGTATCGTACTTTCAAAGGGCGTACCCTCAGAGCCCGTTTCAGCAACAACAAGCGGTCTAAGCATCACACAGAGCAACTCAGTTCAGACTATCAGATGGCCTGCAGTTGAAGGTGCAGCAAAATATAAGATTATCATCAAGGGCAAGGATGCTTATTTCAGCCTGCCTGACACTACATCCAATTCAGTGTCAACAGTGCTCACTCCCGATTCTGTTATTCTTATGACAATCTGCGCTTTTGACAGCAGCGGTGCACCTTTAGGCTATATCACTGATGACATCACATTCAAGACCGAGCCTGTTTCAATACTTTCCTCAAGTCATTCACAATATGAGCAGAGCATAAACGGTCAGCTTCTCTATCTTATAAGTGCAATCAACAACTCAAAATCAGAAGAAGCTAAGGTCACAGTTTCTTCAACATCAAGTGTCAGCTACACAACAGATAAGTTCTATCTTACAACCGCAGTCGGCACAAGAGAATTCAAGGGCGACGATGTTCAGGGCCTTCTCAACGCAATAGGCAACCTGAGTGCAGAAGACAAGAAAGATCTTGAAGAGCTCGCTCTTTCAGACACAGAAACTGTCAGTGAGACCCTCGCCTTCAATGGCGGTATTGCTAAAAACAGTCAGGGCAAAAATGTAAATCTTGCAAGATTCATTGAGCCTTCAAATGTCAGCTACACCTCACTTTACGACTGGGAAAACCCCTCAGCATGGAGAAACGGCTTCACATCAGTTAACACAACTGCACTTCCCGGTGGCGGTTACAGATTTGAAATCACACTCAAGCAGGAAAGCTTCGGCACCTCAACAGGCAGAACAGCGCCCCTTTATCACCCCTGCTTCACAACAACCGTTGCTTCACTGGGTTATCTTTCAGGCGATGATGTCAACCTTGAAAATGAACTCTCAACTGTGGGCAAAACCGTTATCACTGCAACAGTCAATGCTGACGGCACTCTTGATGATTACACTGTTAATTCACCCTACACCATGAAGATTAAATATGCTGTTAAGAATGTTCTCGTTGACAGCTTCGGTATGTATATGACAGGTAACATCATCTCCGATTTCAAATTCACAAGATAATTTATCATAGGGGTACTTTTAAACGTACCCCTTAATTGACGAGGTAACTATGGATTATAAAAAAACCGGACAGATTGCGGTTATAGCAGTTATTGCTGTGTGGGTTTTCTGCCTTTCTTTCGCTGTTTCAATGAGAATAGCAAGAAAAAATGACACACCCTCAACTCCGCCACCACCTGTCGTTCATAACTCAACTGCACAGCAGAATCAGAATACCGGTACTTCAGCAACACAGCAAGCTCCCGGTGTTACTCATAATTCGGTTACAAACAATGTGACTATCCCCACTGTGCCGACTGCGCCCGGTGTTACGATACCTCAGCCCTCTCTGTCACCTGTGCCGACAACGCAGGGTGACACTCACTCAGATAAGCTTAAGGTACCCGGCAGTAAAAGCGAAATTATAACTGCTTATGTCAACGGTGTCAACACCCTCAAGCAGCAAAAGAATTTCGGGATGTATAAGGATGACAAGCTCAACATTGTTATCGACAGCATAACAGGCGGCTCTATGGTGCAGAGCTTTGCAGAAACCATGCTTTCAAACAGCCAGAAAAAACCTGTGAATTACACCTTCCAGAACGGTTTTGATGCTGCAACGGGCGCCACACCTGCAAGCACAATTGCTCCCCTCGGGCAGCTTGCAAGCATTGAAGAAAGCTTTGTGACAAATGCTTCGGCTTCTCCCACTGCTGACGGTGGCTACACTCTGAGCCTTGCCTTTGCTGATGAATCACAGTCCTATCCCAATGAAACAGTACACCACAAAAATGTGGTTGAGGTTGTCGATGTTGCATCTCTCATACCAAGCGGAGCAACTGTTAACTATATGGATATGGCTTATTCGGGCACAACTATTGAAGCAACCTTCGACAACACCGGCAAAATAACCTATATGCGCCACTACCTCAATGTTTCACAGTGTCAGGGCAGCGGTAGCATGAGCATTTTCACTATGAACATAACTCTTCACGGCGATTTTGTCAGTGCATATACTATCACATATTAACGGTAAATTTTAACTGATTTTTATTGACTTCACATAAAATAAATGCTATAATTAGTTATAATTAAATTGCGGAGGCTCAAAATATGGAAACTTTTAAAAAGATTGCTAAAGTTGTAGCTATCATCGTTGCTATTGCAGCAGCTATCGCAGCTGTATATTTTGCAGTAACTAAACTCATTGAAAAGAAAAAGATGAAGAACGCAGACGACAGAGAAAACTATGTGTCCTGCGCAAGCTATGATGCAGATTTCATTTCAGAAACAGTAGCATAAATCAAATCATCGGGAAGCTATGACTTTTTAGTCATAGCTTCTTTAAATTTAGGGCACAATATAGCCGAGGAGTGATTATATGAAGAAAATCCTGGTTGCAGGTGCAGGTCACGGCGGATTAACTGCAGCAATAAACCTTGCAAAAAACGGATATGATGTCACGGTTATTGAGGCAAAGAATAAATCAGATATCGGCCACGACTGGCACGACACTATGAATATGTCAGCCTTTGATATGTCAGGTGTTCCCAGACCCTCAAGGGATATGTATATTGAAAGCAAGGCTCAGTCCTTCCGCAACCCTGCAGGCACTGTTGTTATTGACCTGCCCTTTGACAATAAAGCGGAAAACTTTTTTATTGACCGAAAGGTGCTCATTGCCTATCTTATTGAATGTGCCGAAGCCTCAGGTGTTAAGTTTGAATTCGGCCACAAGGTTATCTCTGCCCTGACACAGAATAATAAGGTTAAAGGACTTAAAATCACTGACGGCGAAAACACAAACGAAATATTTGCTGACCTTGTTATTGACGCTGCAGGACTAAACTCCCCTGTGAGAAAAAATCTGCCCATAAGCTGCGGAATACAGCGTACCATAGAGCAAAGAGATGTTTATCATGTTTTCAGAGCATATTATAAGAACACCACAGGTGAGGTGACAAATCCGCCTGTGACGGTGAATATGTTTCATATGAACAGACCCGGCATCGACTGGACTATCACAGAAGAGGAATTTGTTGATGTGCTTATAGGCAAATTCGGCTCAGCGGGTGCGCTGACACAAAAAGAGGTTGACGAAACTCTGGAAAGCTTCAGAAAGGATTATCCTTTTATCTCTGAGGAGGCTGTCAGAGGCGGTCAGTTTGCCGACATCCCTCTGACAAAGATGCTGCCGATGCTTGTTTGCGACGGCTATGCTGCCGTTGGTGACAGCGCGGGTATGACTATTCCTCTCAACGGATGCGGCATTGTGCTGAGTATGAAGGCCGGCAGGCTTCTTGCCGATGCAGTTATGAAGGCAAAGGGCGAATATTCTAAAAAAGAGCTGTGGAGCTACCAATATGAATACTTTCAGAAGCTTGGCAAGGAGCTGATTCTTATCGGCACTCTGAAAAACTTTTTCACCTATGTTGATGCAAAGCAGGTTGATCTTCTTGCCGAGCGCAAAATTCTCACTGCAGACAACCTGAATATTTATAACGGCTTTCCATTGACGGCTGAGCTTGTGGGCAAAATGCTCGGTACCGTGCCCCAACTTTTAAACCTTATCCCTCCCCTTTTCGATACATTCAAGGGTTATCCTTTGCTGCCTCTCGTGAGCAAGGCAATGCCTAAGGAATATAACGAAGAAGCTGTCAGAGCGTGGGCAAGGTTATACAGTAAGCTTTGATAAAAGTTAAAGCGTGCGTAGTAAAATACGCACGCTTTTGTTTATTATTTATCCTTGGGCTTTGCAAAAAGGCTAGCCACTAGTCCGCTCAGCACCGCAGCCATTATCCCCACCGATGCAGAACACAAGGGTCCCTTGATTACACCTAAAAGACCCTCCTCTGCCACTGCATCGCGAGTACCCTTTGCAAGAACATATCCGAAGCCTGTTATAGGTGTTGTGGCTCCTGCACCTGCAAACTCAACCAGAGGCTCATAAATGCCAAGTGCACCGAGTATGACACCCACAACAACAAAGAGTACGAGAACCTTCCCCGTGGTCATTTTTGTGAAGTCAATAAGAAGCTGACCTATAACGCAGATAATTCCGCCCACAACGAAGGCTTTTATCAGACTGAGAAAAAGCTCCATATCACATCACCCCGAGCTTTCTGAGGATACACTTGCTGTTTTTTCCTGCACAGATAAGTGCCACTGCAATAAGGCCTATGCTGGCAAAGCAGAGCGCCTTTTTGACATAGTAGAGATATTTTGAGCATTTCACAAGACAGATAACACACTTGAGTGTTCTGAATAAATCCATAATCACACCCCCTTTTTGATGTTTACCAGATGGGCAATTCCCGGAATGGACTGACCCTGAAGTGAGGACACAGGCGACATAAGTGCTCCTGTTGCGACAAAAAGTATATTCTTATACCTTCCCTCTCTCATTGAGTTTATAATGTGTGAGCACAGCACACTGCCGCTGCAGCCACAGCCTGATCCTCCCGCATGGACATCCTGATTATCTCTGTCATAAATCATAAGACCGCAGTCTTTGTGCACCGAGGAAATATCAATACCGTTTTCACGAAGCAGCAACTCATATAAAAGCTCACTGCCCACACTGCCCAGGTCACCTGTGAGAATAAGGTCATAATCTGTGGGCTTAGTGGCTGTGTCCGAGAGAAAGTCGCCTATGGTTTTCACTGCCGCAGGGGTAAATGTCAAGAGAAAACCATAAAATTTTTCAAAACCTTAAAAGTGCCTATTTTACTGGGTTTTCGGGGCTTCATTTATGGGTGCAGCTATGGGGTGGTTGCAATGAAAGGAAGACTATAAGGGGTGTTTTTTATACAGATTTGATGAAAGTGTTGCAAAGCAAAAAATAGAGGCTGTCGTTTTACAGCCCCTAAAATATTGCATTTTTACTTTAACTCATTTATTTACAAAGTTCCAGCTTCCGTTTTCTATCTCAATTTCTTCTCCACTTTCTGATAAATGAACAAGTATATACGGTTCAAAACCCTCATCGACCACAGCTCGAATAGTATATTCGTTAGTGTAATTATCATAATATCCTACTATGTCATGATGCTCATATCCGGGATCATTAATTATGCAAGCATCTAATACTATTCTAAATAATCTGTTTTCATCTGAGCTAATGTCATCATAAAAGAGTTTTGTATGTATTGTTTCACTTGTTGCTTTACTAAATCCTTCTATGCCATTTACAGAAAGTTCCGCTAACTCGTTGAGCATATTTACAAATTTTATTGTTTCTACATTAATCATCTTATCTCTCCTTATACTATTGACTATCATTTGGAACACATATTCTGGTGGATTTGAAATCTCTTGCTCCCAATTTCTGAGCGTTCCGATGGGTATTCCAAAATATTCAGCAAAGCTCCTCTGTGACATATTTATCAAATGACGAAGTTCACTTATTTTCATTATGATCCTCCTTTTATATTGCAGTACGCAATTTGTGTACTATATACAGTATACGCAATTTGCGTACATGTGTCAATGCTTTTTCCAAATTTTATGTAATAAATAGCGTTCAATTTTTACACTTATTATATTAGTTTTTACTTCTATAACCATAAAAACTATGTAAAAATAAAGAGTTTTTACCTCTACACCGATAAAACTTTGAATTTTTATATAGTTTTTCGACTTTACATAGATAACAGCGTGCAGATTTTACTCCGCACGCTGTTATAATTATACATTCAAAAAGTCTTTTATCCGTTTTATGTTATTTTCAGACATACCGGATTTTTCAGCAAAATCTTCCCATCTAGAAACAGAATTTATTACCTGTTCTATAATTTTTACTGCATCCGATTTCTTGATATTTGCTTTCTCAGCAACCTTTAACATATCCTCTTTTATAATGTTGTCGGATTTGCCGTTGATAAGCATCTGATGAGCACTTACCCAAATGCTGTCTTTTCTGTAAGAGAAAGTTATGTCGTATGCAGGTGACAATGACCATACGCCTTTTTTATCCATAAGAAACGATATGTTTTTTGTGTGGTCATCATAGTTTTTTGCATACTCGTTAAATACCATTCTTCTGAACAGCTGAACAAAATCATTGTATGGTAATTTTAGCTGCTTCATTACGGAAAAAGCTTCTTCATAGGAATATATCCTTGGAGAATTGAAATCCATGTGAGCTAAAGCACAAAGTGATTGCATATGAAGCTTTTCTCCCTTTATTCCTTTTCTGTCAAAACGCTTTGTCATAAAGTGAGCACTGCCGTTTTCCCTGTAAAGTCTGCACTCGCTCATTTCAATTCCTGCATCAAGAGCCATAAGATAGTAAGCATATTCAACCTTTGTATATTCACCGTCATCAGGTCTTGAATCCTTGTCTTTGTTGTTTTTTATGTTATCAAATTTCAAAAGCCAGTATTCGTAACCTTTTCCTGCGTTTATTTGCCCTGAACGGATATCATTTGTTTCAGGATTCCAAGCAATGAGAGTTTTGGCTCTTGCACCGCCGACAGAAGAACCGCACTCCATTAACTGTGCCATAAGATTATCGTTTTTCTCAATGTGTATCTGCTCTTTTTCAGAGAGTATTTCAGAAGCTAATTTTGTTAAAGCATCAAGGTCAACGGTTTCATTCATAGTTGTAAGCTCTTGTGACGGTTCATATTCCAATGCACCCATACCTCGCTTACCTGTATAGCAAAGCTTTTCTATTACAGATAAACTGTCTGCTGTTCTTCCCTGACTTTCCAAGTATCTGTTTATAACGATATTACCGAATTTATCAGGCAGAGAATCGGCAACCATACCCGGTAAGCCGTGGAAAGTTTGTTCAGGCAAGGCAGGGAAGGTATAGGTAACCGTTGCTAACGGCATTTTTATGGGTGAAATTTCAATACTACTTTTTAAAATTTCTTCGTCATACTGAAAGCCTACCATTCCGTTATCATCCTGATGAAGATAACCGACAGTTGTTCCCCACATCTTAACACGAACTGTATTTACATTTTTCAACTTTATTCATCCTCCTTGTCTTCTCCCCAAACCCAAGCATGATCTATTTTCTTTTTGTCGGGTCTTGCACGTTTTCTTATTGTTTTTTCTTCAAATAATGCTTTGTAATCGGGTTGAGGTTCAGGTATTAAAATATCTAAGTTTTCTGAAAGTCCGATTTCATTCAAAATCTTAATCAGATTTGAAAGCTTGGTATCATATCCCATTTCTGTACGGGCAATAGTCTTAAGAGAAAGTCCGCATCTTTGTGCAAGCTCTGATTGTGTAATATTCAAGGAAATCCTATACTGCTGAATACGGTTTCCCAATTCCGCTAATATTGATTTTTCATCATTATAATTTGAAATCTTCATAAAGCCTCCATAATAACAAGTCAAATTTGTACTATTATAATATCAAATCTGCTTTAATAAGTCAAGTTTGACTTGTTATTTTTCTTTTATAAATGCACAAAAAATATTTTTCTCAAAATATAGCTATATACCCTATTGATAATATTATGCAGACTTCTTATCTGCCTCTTCAACGATTTCCTTATTCATTTCAATATAGTTAACCACATTTTCGTAAGCATCGTTGAACTTGAATTTAATGGTAATGTTGCCGCCCTCGTGAACAAGAATTTCATCAATCAGTTCAACAACCATAGGTCTGTTAAGTGACTCAATATTGCCGTACTGCTTGAAATGTGAGATGAACTCGTTCTCACTATTCAGGCCTTGAGCGTACTCTTCTGCTGTCTTTGTAAGACTCTTGATTGTACTGTCATTCGCCTCGATTTTCTCCGTGAGGTTAGCTTTTAACTGCATATATTCCTCTCTTGAGATTACGCCTTGCTTCCAGTCAGGATATAAATCAAGAGACATTTTTATGCACTTCTCACGCTCGGCAGACTGCGTTTTAATCATCTTCTGCAGATGAGTTGACTCCTTTTTCCGCTTACTGCTCTGATTGATAATTTCAAGAATTTCATCAAACTCAATAGCGGTATCAATCATTTTCTGCAAAGTGACAAGCACCGCAGTTTCAAGTTTATCAATACGGATAGTATGATTAGTGCAGGCATCCTTGCTCATCTTTCTTGATGTCATACATCTGTAATAGCGGTAAGTGCCGTAGGAATGGTTGTTGGTTTTCTTGTTCATTATACGGTGACAGTCAGCACAGCGTACAAGTCCCGAAAACAAATCAACCTCTTTTTTGACGGG
>JAZNUW010000044.1:0-25034 GCA_045592465.1 Acutalibacteraceae bacterium
CTCTATTTCGCTTTCACTATAGGTGAAAAGGTGGCTGAAATCATAGGTGCCGTCGCTCTTTTTCGCGTTCTGATAAACGGGGATGTGTATAAGCACATCGCCTGCCGAGCCGATAGTAACCGTTGCTTCAACCGTTGGCACGGGAGGCTCTGTGGGGCCGGTTGTTGTCGGCAGGGTTGTTGACGGCACAGGTGAGGTTGTTGTCACAGACTCAATTAAATCGCCTTTTATAACAAATGCCACCATAACTGCAGCCAGCAGCACCACAAGACAGGTCATTATGGCAGATGCTGTTTTTTTCCGTTTGTTTTTCATATTGCTATACCTCTTGATAGTATTTTCTGACTTCAGTATACCACTTTCTTTTGCAACTTACAACTTTTATCTCTCAGATTTAAGAAAAGAATAAGGACTGCACTCCCGGTGCAGTCCTTATATTATGTTTTATGCATCTTTGATAAGTCTGTAAAGCTCAACAACAATTGTCCAGAAGAGTGTGCTTTCAAGTCTGAAGAGAATCTTTTCTGCAAGTGCTGCAAGATTCTTTTCTTCTTCATAAACAAGCTTTTCGCTGCCGTTGTCAATGATAAGAGCCTGTGTCAGACAGATACCGCCTTCACCGAAGATTTCAGCTCTTACATACATGAAGTCCTCTGCGCCCTCTATAGTGTCAAGGTCAAGAGTAACTGCTTCGCTGCCGATTGCACTCTCAGCAATAATCTTGCCGTTTGCAATCCACTGAACCTTTGATGCGTTTTCAGCAGTAACAGTGATCTTGTGTCCCTGAGTTGTAACTGAAGTGAAAACAGGATAGGGAATATCTGTGTTGCGAACGTTGATTTCTTTTTCAGGGCCGATAATATCGTTGCCGCTGAGATTTCTTGTGATCATGAAGAATGCGCCTGACTGCATTGTTGCTCTGATATGATCAACATCGTTTTCTTCCATCATAAACACACTGAATGAGGTGTCAACATTGTCAGTGTTGTGAGCATCTGTGTTACTGAAGCCGATTACATTTCTGCCATAGGGAAGAGTGTACATAAGAAGATTATCCCAGAGAATTCTGTCATAGGGTGTGGTACTGTTTGTCTCGTTGAAAACTTCCATACCGAGGCATGAGGGATATTTCAGAATAATTTCGCCGAAGAATCTGACTTTTTCAGGGTCGCTGACAGCATCGATGTTGTCGTTGCTTTCAAGCCAGTCACCGGGATGGTTGATGTGTGATAAGCCACCGAGCTTTTCTGTGAATGCGATAGCACCCTCAAATCCGTTTTCAGTACCGCCGTAGCCGTTGCCCTTATCTGTGGGAATGAAGTATGCATTGACGTGTGACTTTGTGAGTGTCATATTGTTGAGCTCGTTAGCACCTGTAACACAAACCATCTTCTTGTTTCTTACTGTGCCGTCATAGCGGGGATATGTACCTGAGGTGATGCCCTCAAACTCTTCATCTGTCAGCACCTTGACACTGTTGCCGAGAAGCTTCTGATATGTGTAAAGAGCTACCTTTGCAGGCTCAACATTCCATGCTGTGCCTGTAACACCGTGGTCGGAGTTTGCAAGGAAATCAAAGTCCTGCTCATAATATTCCTTAACCATGGTGGGAAGGTCAGTGTCTGCGTCACTGTAGGTTGTGTGTGAATGAAGGTTGCCCTTATATGCGCCCCAGGCATTATCGCCTGACCAGATTACATCTGCATAGGGTGAAACGATTGTGTAATCCTTTTCTGCTGCTGCAGCGCAAAGGCTCACTGCGGAAAAGCACATAACAAGGCAAAGTATAAGGCTTATTGCTTTTTTCATCTTTTTCATAATTATTTCTCCTTTTTAATTTATACTTTTTTTATTGTTTTAAGATAGTCCTCAACCATTTCGATCATGCTCGGGTCGATGTTGACAATCTTAAGTGACAGAACCTGTCTTAATGTGAAGGGCTTCACCACAGCCATAAGCGGACTCTTTAGCAGCTTTCCTGCTGCGCCCTTGACCATGCCGAGAATGTCCTCACTCTTGAGAATATCACCGATAGTGTCATCAAGGCTGTAGCAATCCGGGTTGCTGTTATCATCCTTGTCAACAAACCAGTTGCGTACCATGGATGCGCTGCCTTCGGGCAGTCTGTATTCTGCAGGATATTCGCTGACGCCCTTGAAGGTGAAGGTTTCTTTGATATCACCTGAAATAACGGTGAGCTTGTTTTCACCCTCTTTGATTTCCATATCGTCAAACACAAAAACAGCCTTTGCGCTCACAGTCTTTTGCTTGCCGTTGAGCTTAAGAGTCACCTTGTCGCAGTTTGAATAAACCTTGAAGGTCTGCTTGCCCATTGTGCGAAGCTCATATCTGTCACCCACGAGGTGGATGAATTTTTCATCTGACCAGTATGCCTTATAAATATAGTATGCATCTTTTTTATTTTTTCTGTCGAAGGTGATAAGACCCTTGTTGTTTCTGCCCTTGACGCCACCCTCATTTCTCATGGCTGAGCCGAAATCAAACATATTCCACACATAGGAGCCCCATATCCAGTCAGTTTCCATAATTGTCTTCACGTAATGCTCGTGATATATTGCCTGATAGCCCTCGGAGTAATCGCCCTGCACGGGAGAATCACTGAAATATCCGAGAACACCCTCTGCACCGTATTCGGAAATGCCCATTTTAAGCTTCGGGTTTGCCTCACGGAATTTTGCGAGCCACTCGTCAAGTCCGTCACAGGTTTTCATATACCAGCCGAAATAGTGGTTATATGCAAGGATATCTGTGATTTTGTTAAGCTCGGAATCGGGAGAGCACATGGTGAACTGTGCCTGAGTTGTGCATCTTGAGGGGTCAAGCATTTTTGCATAAGCATTAAGCTCCTTTATGCCCTCAATAAGAACGGGAGTTTCACTGGTGATTGTGATTTCGTTCTGCACGCCCCAGCAGAAGATTGATGCGTGGTGCATATTCTGCTTAATGAGCTCCTCAAGCTGTATAAGAGCATTTTCCTGAGCCTTTTTCTGATAACGTGAGATAACAGGAATTTCTGCCCACACAAGAAAGCCCATTTCATCGCACAGGTCATAGAAATCGCCTGACTGCTGATAGTGTGCAAGACGAATTGAGTTTGCACCCATTTCCTTTATAAGCTCCAGATCTTCTCTGTGCTCCTTTATTGTCAGGGCGTTGCCTATTTTTTCTCTGTCCTGATGACGTGAAACACCCTTGAGCTTAATGTGTCTGCCGTTGAGGAAGCAGCCCTTGTCTGCATCAAAGGTGATTTCGCGGAAGCCGAAGCGAAGCTTTACCTCGTCCATAACGGCACCGTTGTCTGTCACAACTGCCCTGAGTGTGTAAAGATAAGGATTTTCCATGCCATCCCAGAGTATGGGCGAATCAACATGAAGCTTCTGTCTGTCACCTGCAGTTGCAACAGTGTTGCCGTTTGCGTCAAGCACCTCATAGCGTACCTTTACGCCTGTGTGATAACCGCTGACAACAGATCTGACATGAACGTCACCGTTGATTTTCGGTGTGATATAAACACCCTTGCTGCCGTAATCGTCAAGTGAAAAGTGAGTTTCGGGGACATCATAAATAAGATTCACATCTCTGTAAAGTCCGCCGTAGAAGGTAAAGTCAGCAAAGCCAGGATATATCTTGTTTGACGCAGAGTTGTCAACAGTTATTTCCAGAAAGTTTTTCGGTGATGTGAGCAGATTTGTCAGCTCAGCGCGGAAGGTGGAATATCCGCCCTCATGATAAGCTGCCGTTCTGCCGTTGACCTTAACGGTACAAACAGCATTAGCACCTTTTATTTCAAGATAAACCTTACCGGGATACGACGGCAGGATTTTTGTATAGGTGCACTTATCTCTGTAATAACCGTCATCACTGCCGCCCTGACCGTCAATGCCGTTCCAGGTGTGAGGCAGATTAACTGTCTGTTTTACACCTTCTTTACAGAATTCCCAGCCTTCGTTCAGCAGAATCGTTTTTTTCATTCATTTTCCTCCAGACTGTTTTATTTTGCCCTATCATTCTAGCACAAAGAAAAACATTTTACAAGATAATTTTATCGTGCATAACAGGAAATTACCTCACCTATATACATTGTGTGATAATCCTTCATAGGATAATTTTTCGGGTCAATATCCTTGTCGATGAAGCCTTCAGGGTCAATTTCCTGACTTGCAATCTTTTTGCAGACTATAACTGTTTCACATTCCCCGAAGGTTGTGCACGAGTCAATTTCAACCGGTGTCAGACCTGTTTCCTTTGCCTTGTCATAATCTCTGCCACTGAATCTGCCGCAGAAGGTGAGAGCCTTTTTATATTCCTCACCGAAAAAGCTGAGTGTGAAATATTCTTCTCTTTCAACAAACTCCTTTGTGTACCTCTGGGGTCTGATAAAAATGAAGCAGACATCCTTGTTCCACAGCTCGCCCATAGCTCCCCATGAAGCAGTCATTGTGTTATAGTTATCAACTGCACCTGCAGTGATAAGACACCACTTGTCGTCAAAAAGAGAAACGGCATTTCCGCCAAGCTCTTTGATATTGATTTTTTTCATTTGATTCACCTCTTGATAATTATATAAACATTATATTCCGGTCAGGCCGGATTTTTCTCTGTTTTTATGAAAAAGGGCCGCGCATTTAACCGCAGCCCCTTGAAATCATACAAGTTCGATATTGTAAACGTAATCTGTGTACCATACCCCTGCAGAGAAGCTTCTGCCACGGATAACAACCTCATCGTCATAAACATCAAATGTGAAACCGGTGCCGTTTGCAACTCTGCCTCTCGGAACCATATACATATAGCTGGGCAGGTTCACGCTGTGGAATGAGCCGTCGCTTTCAACACTGACATATCCTGTTCTGCTGCTGTCCTTTTCATTTGAGAAGCCGTTGTGGATATGACCTGAAATAAGAAATACGTTATCGTGCATTTTGAGAAGTCTTTCAACCTTTGCTGAGTGAACACCGATACCGCCGTCATCGGGTTCCATATCGTCTTCACCCCAGGTTACGGGCAGACCGTGAGTCTGGTTAATGGGCCAGTGACAGACAACAAAAATGGGAAGTCCGTCCTTTGCAGCCTTTTTAAGCTCACTCTTTAGCCAGAGGCGCTGAGTCTTGCCTATATAAGCGGCTGTGTTATCTCTTTCACTTGCGAGCACAATGAAGGTATAGCCGTTTATTTTTGTGCTGTAATATTCCTTGGTTGTTTTTCTGCCTGTGATTTCGTTGTTATATTTAATGAAAAGCTTGCCTGCAAGGTCATAGCCCTCATCCTCTGTCCATGTGTCGTGATTACCCTGAGCGAGAATTATCTGCTCAGCAGGATTATAAAGAGAAAAGCTTTCCTTAAGCATTTCCCACTGTTCCTCATAACCGTGGTCTGTAAGGTCGCCTGCACAGATAAGTGCGTCTAGGGTGTGCTTTGATTCCTGCATATCGGCAAGGCCGAAGCCGAGCATATCTCTTCTGGCTGTTTCATCAGTCATATGAATATCGGAAATTGCTGCAAAATAAAGATTACAGTCCTCACGAAGAGGCTCTGAAGCACCTGTGAAATCGCCGAAAAGTGCCGCCGGCGCAAAAACGCTCACCGCAATAAGCACCATAGTTGTGAAAGCCCTTATGTACTTTATTAATTTTGTCATATTTTTCACTCCCGGAAAATTATTTCATTGAAAATAATTATAACCCTGCCTGTTTTGTTTGTCAAGAGAACACACGGTGCCTTGCTCTTTTTCTTGACAAAACATTCTCTTGGTAATAAAATGTAATTATACTCAACTTCAGGAGGAAACTACAATGTGTATTATTGAAAACTTTATGGCTCTTATCCTTTCACTGCTTGTCACCTTCGGTGCTTACACACCCGCAAGCTATGAAATTGCAAACGTACCCGAAAAAAGCGATGACGCGGTGAGAATTATCTCTTTCAACGTCAGATGTGCCGATGACCTTTACGGCAGTGTTGAGGGCAGAAGCGAGCTTATAACAGCCGCCATATCACAGTATGCTCCCGATTCCTTTGGTGTGCAGGAGGCAACTCAGCAGTGGCTTGATATTTTAAACGAGAAGCTCGGTGACAGATACGCCGTGATTTCACAGATGCGCGACAGCAAAAACAGCTCAGAGGCTTCTGCAGTGTTTTATCTCAAGGATAAATACAACCTTATCGACAGCGGCACTATGTGGCTCAGCGACACCCCCGATGAATTTGCTTCAAAGTTCACTCTTTCCTTCTGTCCTAGAATTGCCACATGGGCAGTGCTGGAAAGCAAGGCGGACGGCTCAAGGTACACCCACATAAACACTCACCTCGACCACGTGCTCGAAAGTGTCAGAGTGAAGCAGATTGAGATTCTCTCATCAAAAATTGCAGAGCTTAAGGCACTCGGCTATCCCGTTGTCTGCACAGGCGATTTCAACACCAAGCAGGGCGCCGACGCCTATAACAAAATGAGCGAAATTATGCTTGATGCCAAGTTTATTGCTTCTCAGAGCGATGACGGTGCAACCTACATCAACTACGGCATGAATGCTCTGGAAACAAAACCCATTGACTTTGTGTTTGTTTCAGAAGGCGTAAGTGTTGACACATATAAAATCATCGACGAAAAAATTGACAGAATGTATCTTTCAGACCACGCAGGCATCTGTGCCGATGTGAGATTCTGATGCCGCAGCAACATCTCTTTACAGTACTTTGCCATTAACAAAACGTTAATCTTTTTGACACAAGTGTATATAAATGCACAAAATTACTAAAAAGTCTTGCAGTGTGAAAAATGAGATGTTATAATGCAAGTTGTAACAAATTAAACAGTTGTTTATAGGAGGTATTCTTATGAAAAAAGTGCTTTCAATAGTGCTGTGTCTTGCAATGCTTATGAGCTTTGCAGTGCCCGCTTTCGCAGAAGACGAAAGCAATCTGCCTGTTATTTATCTTGCAGGTAAAGGCAACGAGCTTATTTACAAAGCAGACGGCACACTTACAAGCAATCCCGGTGCCCTTGACAGAGGCGGATATATCAAAGAGGCTGCAGGCCCTGTGCTTGAAGAGCTGGGCAAGGCTCTTATGACAGGCGATTACACAGCTTATGTTCAGTCACTTGTTGACGCAACAGCAGCCATCTATGAGGATATCGATCTCGACAGCGACGGCAACCCCTCAAACGGCACACACATCAAGTGGGATTACAAAACCGTTGCTATTGATAAAAACGCAAAAACCTTTTATTTCAAATATGACTGGCGTTTATCTCCTATGGAAATAGCAGACCAGCTGGATGTCTATGTTGAAAGAGTTCTTAATGCTACAGGCGCAAAGCATGTCAATATTCACTGCCGCTGCCTTGGTGTAAACATGGCAATGACATATGTTGCAAAGAGCTATAACGGTGACTATAACCATGAATTCAGAGTGAAGAACATTATGCTCGACACAGGCGGACTTGCAGGTTACATAACCCTCGGATCACTGCTTTCAGGCTCAATTGAGCTCAAGCCCGACACAGTTGACAGATTCGTTTCAGACTTCCTCGGCGGTGGCGAGCTTATTGATGACCCTGCCCTTGCAATGTTCGCATACACTCTTGTTTCTCTTATGAACTATGCAGAGGTGCTTGATTTAGGCATTGATTTTGTTCAGGATATTATCGACAAAATCTCAGATGATCTTATCTCTCCCCTTGCTCTTTGCTGCTACGGCGGTTATCCCTCATACTGGAGCATGGTAAGCGATAAATTCTATGACAAGGCAATAAACAAGGTTTTCAACACTCCCGAGCTTAAAGAGGAATATAAGGTATTCATCGAAAAGACAAATGCTTACCACGCACTTCTCGGTGACATCAACGAAGAAACCGGCAGACCTCTTCACGAAGATCTTCTTCTCAACCTTAAGGCAGACGGTGTGGGCATTGCTGTTGTTGCAAAGTACGGCGCACCCTGCGTGCCCCTGTTTGCAGATTCAGAGCTCACAGGTGACGTCAGAGGTACTGTCACAGAGCTTTCTTTCGGTGCAACAGGCACAGAAATCGGCAAAACCTTCTCAGAGGATTATCTCAAGGCAGCAGAGAAAAACGGTACTGCCAAGTATATCTCACCCGATAAGACCGTTGATGCTTCAACATCACTCTTCCCCGAAACAACATGGTTTATCAAAAATATCAAGCACGATCAGTTCCCTGATTTCTTCAGAACTCTCTTCAATGATTTCTGCAAGAGTGACGGACAGATGACAGTCTTCGACAACGAGAAATATCCTCAGTATTTCGACTATGTTGACGGCAAGGTAATTATTGACGAGGGTGAGGAAGAAGACTTTGCATGGACAAACGACCCCATCAAGCTTCTCTTCAGATTCCTGACAGGTCTTATAGGTCTTATAACAAAGCTTTTCAACAAATAAAAATCAAGTTTAACAGACTGCTGTTTATTGTCGGCAGTCTGTTTTTTCGTCATAAATAAATATTTATAAATAAATTTAAAACTTAGATGAATAAAACTTGACTGAAATGTTACGTAGTGTTATCATATATGGGAATTAAACTCGGATTTTTTGCCGGGAATTCAGCTCAAAAAATACTTATATAGGAGTGGTAAAAAATGAAGAAAATGTTAGCTCTGCTTTTAAGCGTAGTTATGATTTTCGGTATGGTAATGCCCGCAGGTGCAACCTTCTTCAAGAAGGACGAGGCTGTGTTAAGACTCATCGTTCCCGAAAACTGGGAGCTCACAATCGGCGACAGCAGAACAATCGACCTTGCAGCTAACGGCACATCAAACTTCGTGAAATGGTCAGCAGACCCTGCCGACGTGGCAAGTGTTGACGATTTCGGCCGTGTAACAGCCCTCAAGGAAGGCGAAGCTGTTATCACAGCTCAGAACACAGACGGTTACACAGATTCTGTAACACTCAAGGTTGTCAAGACTGCAACAAAGAAGGAACAGTCACTTGCAAAGGTTGACTACACTCTCGGCGCAGTTAAAGAAAGCGATGTTCTTCAGAAGATCGTTACAAGATATGACCTTGGCGATAAGACAGTACCCGCTGAAGTTGCAGACTCATCAAAGTATGCCGATGCACAGACAGTGACAACAGCTGACGGTGCAGTATGGACTATCACAAATTACGGCGTTCTTCGTGTCGATGAAAAAGCTTCAAACGCAAGAGATAAGGAAATGCGTTTCATGGGCGACAGATACTTCTACAGCAACGACACAGGTGACGGCAAGGTTCTTGCTATCTTTGACGACGGCAACAACGGTATCTGGACAGCTATGGCTGAAGGCTATTCACACATCGAAATGCTTCCCATCAACGGCACCGAAAAGGCTGCTATCATGAACGAAACAACTCACAGCATCGTTGCAAGACGCGGCATGGTTTCAAACGCATATCTTATCGACGGCGAATGGAAGCCTGAAGAATCAGACAACGACGGTCTTTGGACTTCAATGTATGCTGCAGGTGAGCTTATGCGCTATGCAGTTATGAAAAACAACCCCAACGCAACACCCGCACAGATTGAGGATGCAAGAAAAACAGCTACTCTTTCCACAGAGGCAGTTCTTTTCCTGACATATGTTTCAATGCGTGAAGGCACAGTTGACAGCTATGTCCGTGCACAGAGAAACGGCTCAGTTGTTAACCTCGAAACAGGTAAGTACTACACAAGCGAAGCTCTCATCAAGAACGGTGACTTCTCACAGTACGTTCCCTTCGAAAGCCCCGCAACAAGCTTTGATAAGATGTATTCAAAATATATGCGCTTCGGTTACACATCCTATGTTCAGGATGATGAAAACCTTGCTCTTGGTGATCCCGACAGCTGGAAGAACCCCATGGGCGACGAAAGCGGCACAGAATATGCTAAGAGAACAAGACTTCTCGAAGGCTTCTGGGCAAGAACATACTCCTTCAAGGATGAAAACTGGGATATCGACTCATTTGCTTACTGGACTCACAACGGTGACGGCACAGCAACAGGTATCTCAACAAAGACCTACGGTGGCGGCAGCGACTTCCTTCTCCACGGCGAAAACTACAGAGGTCTTAAGGTTAACGCAACAAAGGAAATTCCCGAAAGACTCTGGAATGACCTTATCGGCTCAGGATATGATGTAGATGATATCTACTACAAGGGCGACACAAGCTCAGACGAAATCATCGGCCACCTCTTCCTTTACAAGCTCGCTTATGACATTCTCGGACCCGAGGATCCTGAACTCAAGGCTCTTCTCGAGCACACAATGGAAAAATTTGCTCAGCATCTTTCAGACAACAGCTACTGCATGGTTGACGGCTCAGGCCAGCCTACCACATGGGCTAAGTTCTCAAGAACATACTTCCACAACGGCCAGGTTCTCGGCGGCGCTCCCCTTAATGCTATGGTGCTTCTCACCGCATTCAAGGTTGCTGCTTACATCACAGGCGATCAGAAGTGGGAAGACGAATACAGAATGGCAGCTCTCGACGAGCAGTATCAGTACGCTGAAATCATGACTCAGGATCTTGAAAGATATGAAATGTCAATTCTTGAGTTCGCTAACGATGTTTCCGAAATTCTCGGCTTCATTCTCAGACCTCTTGTAGGCACAGAGCTCTTTAAGACAATTTACCGTCTTATCCTCAACCACTCAGACGAAGAAATGGCTATGCTCGGCTTCTACACTCTCTTCCAGCTTGAAGATGACGAAGAACTCCTCGAGTACTATAAGGAAGCTATGGATGACTGGTGGTATTCAGTAGGTAACAGTGAAAATCCCCTCTGGTACTACATCTATCAGCTTGCATATCCTAATGAGGAAAAGAAGGATAACTATGGCAACAGCCTTGTTGATGTTGCTGCATGGCAGCTTTCACGTCATCCCATCGACCTCAGACGCCTCGGTGCAACAAATGCTAACAGAGATGATATAGCTGAATTCGACCTTGAAGATATCGGCATCGGCGGCACAAATGCACTTTCATTTGACCTTAACGGCTATGTTCCCATGTTCTGGAACAGCGACAACGATATCCTTAAGATTATCGGTATGGTATTCTCTCTCGGCAAGCTTGACCTCAAGATTGCTGCAGCAGACGAAAGAGCATTCCAGAAATATAACGGTTCATCCTACATCATCGACGGTTGCTATAACCCCGGTGAAATCGAAGGCTCAACAACCTATTCACTTCCCTACTGGATGGGCAGATATCACGGCATGCTTGCTGAATAATTTCATAAATATTGAAAGAGGATACGGTTTTACCGTACCCTCTTTTTTTGCTTTCTTTTTGACTTATCAATGCGCACTTGATGCAGCTGCCTGTGATGCCATAACACAATCAATTGCAATAACCACTGCAAGTGACACTATTTCGTCTGCATCAGGTGAAATATCAAGCTCATAGCAATCGCCCCAGGTCATCCATTCCTTATGCATTGTCACAATCGGTCTTCCGTTTTTCACTATCTCATAATCGTGAGCAAGAAAATCACCGTTTACATCCCAGTCAAGACCGCCCACATAATATTTTTGTGTAAAAAAGCTGATTTTTCTTTCTATTTCAGCAACCTGATTTTCCCCTTTGAAAACGTAATATCTAGGCATAAAAGAGAACAGTTTCTGCTGAATAAAGGCAACCTCCCTGTCTGACATATCATAGACATGAAGCTTTTTACCAAAAGAAAAGAGTTCACCCTCAACACGGTATTTATCTCTGCCATGTTCATCCTTTACGGTGAATTTGTCATTCCAGGAAAACACCTTTTGTTTTATGTATAATTTCATATTGTCACACTCCTTTGGCTTAATAATATCTCAGCCTTTTTCTTTTGTCAACACTGTTTCTTATTAAAATAAAAGACGGTCGCATCAGCTTTTGATGCAACCGCATATCATATGCTTATCAGTGTTCGCCGTAATGAGTCGCGCCGTCAGCATGGGTGTGAAATTCCTGAGTGGTTGTGGGGCTGTCATAGTGAGTTTCACCGTTTTCGTGAGTGTGATAACCAAGGTCATTATTGTTGCCCGAGCCTGTACCACTGAGAATTGCAGCAACTATTGCAAGCAGCACTATAACAATTGCAACAGGGATAAAAATGTGCTTCATTGTCAGTTTCTTTTTCATATCAGCTTCTCCTTATCTTTATTTTACGGAATTATATCATATTTTTTTGTTTTTTGTCAATCAGAGTATGCGTTAAAAATCCTGACAGATATAGCGTTTTTTGCCCACACTTTTTTTGCCGTACTCTATAGCCTCTGCAGGACAAGAGCATATGCAGGCCATGCAGTGTGTGCAGCCTTTTCCCCAGACGGGTCTGCCGTTTTTCATGCTGATGCAATTAGTCACACAGAGCTTTTCGCATTTGCCGCAGGAGATGCAGGTTTCTTTGGCATAAAAAGCCCTGCCATTGACACACAGCGGATAAAATGCCATATTCACAACCGAGCTTTTTGCTCTGTCTGCAAGGCTCACGCGCCCTGAAGCAAAGCTTTCGCCTTTTGATATAGTTTCTGCGGCAAGGCTGACAGCACCGCCGACTCTGCTCATTATTTCTTCGCATTCCTGCTGAGAGGGCACGTCAAACATAGCTATATAATTTTCAGGCATCACAACGTCAAGAGTACCCTTGTAATCAAAAGCCTTTGTTCTGCATATTTTAGCATTGTATGCACCTGCGTTGCCGATGTCATCACCGCAGGTCATTATGAAATAAGCCTCTTTGTTGCCGTCAAAGGTGCTTTCCTTTATAAACTTTTCAAATATACGTGGAATCTGCCAGGAATAAGTGGGGCACACGAAAACATAAGGCTTTTCCGATGTGAAGCTGCCCTTTTCGTTTTTCTTTATATATTCCCCCGCGCTGATGCTTTCATCACCGAGGGTGGCAGCAAGCTTCTTTGCAAAGCACTCACTGTTTCGCGTACCGCTGAAATAGATAAGCATAAAATCACTCCTTGATGTTTATGCTACCACACATATGAATTTTTATCAACACAAACAAATTAAATTGTTTCGTTTTTTCTTTATTTAAGGTTACAAACATTACAATTATATTACAGTTTTGTCTTAATACTTTATTTTTCCAAATCGATGTGATATTATGTTTTTCGACAAATAAATTCAAAAAGGAATCATAACATGAATAAAATCAAGTCTTTTTTTGCAAACGAAATTGCCGATCTTAAAAGCTCTGTCGGCAAGCTCGAATATGCCTCATGGTGGTTGCTGAGAATTATGATGATAGTTTCCATTATCATCAAATATAAGGAGCTCGGTCCCGAGTTCAGCATGACGGTGCTCAACCTGGTCCTCAACACCTTTTCCTGCTTTGCCATAACCCTTATGAGGCTTATCCTTGTGCCGAAGAAATACATATGCCGCATCCCCTACAGATGCCAGACCTGGCTCAATGTTCTCGTCTTCTTCGCATCCTTCCTCGGTCACGCCTTTAACTGTCTTCACGAGGTTACAAGTTGGGATAAGCTTATGCACCTGCTTACAGGTCTTCTGTTTGTCTTTATAGGCAACGAGCTTATTAATGTTTTCATCCGTCCCGACGATAAAATGTCACCTCTTCTTCAGACCTTCACTGCTTTCGGATTTTCAAATATTGCTATTGTCATCTGGGAAATCTTTGAATTCTTTGTTGACTACTACTGGCCCGAAAGCTGCAATCAGGCATATAACATTGACCCCGACAGAGACCCCTGGTTCCAGGCAATATTCGGCCTTGGCGCACAGAACGAGAATCAAGGGGCAGTATTTGACACCTGTGTTGATATGATATGCGCCTTCGTCACAAGCATTCTCGGTGCTGTTATACTTCTCATCATTCTTTACCGCAAAGAAAAGAAACAGATACCTGTTACACCTGAAGAGGAAAAAGAGACCGTCACAGCTTAAAAGATTAACCCTCCGTTTTTGAAACGGAGGGCTTGTTGTTTACCACTTATTTTCAACATATTCACAGAAAGCAGGCAGATCCTTGATTTCAAGCTTTGTGCCGTCGTCAAGTGTTACGTCACCACTCCATATGCCGTGAACCTGATGTGTGTGCATTCTTGCAACACCAACATTCATATCTGAATGATGGTCAAAGGTGGGCTTCATTGTCAGGTTGAATCTGCCGTCCTCTGAAATAAACTTCCAGTCATTCATATATTTATCGGGCTTGGGGAAGACTTCAACGTCAACAGCGCCGAACTTATGAGCCTTGCCATCATAGAAGAGAGCAGTTTCAGTTGCGTTGCTTTCGTCACCGATAGCCCAGGTGATTTCAAAGCCGAAGAGGTGCTTTTCACCGTTTTCGTCTGTGATGTACTGTGAGCCGTTACCCCAATACCATACCATCTTATGAGGAGTGTTTACTCTGCCCCAGTCGAGTGTGGCAAAGGCAGTTTCCTTTGAGAAGGTATAAACCTCGTCACCGAATTTATATGTACCCTCACAGGGCATGCAGTTCTGCTTTGTTGTCATGAAATATTTCTTATCGTCACCGGGGAAGGGAAGAACCGTTGTGATGTTTTCAAGGCCCGGCATAATATCCATATTGAATTCACATTCAACTGTCTTGCCCTTAAGCGGCATCTTAAACCAGAGTCTTCTTGAAGTTTCCTTGGTGTCGAAATCGAATTCCGCCTTACCTATCTTATCCTTAAAGCGGTTGGGTACATCGCCCTTTGGTGGCGGAATGTGCTTCTTGCCTCCAAGGAAAAGCTGAGTCGCGTCCGCAATAACCTTGCCTGCCTTTATATCAACAAGCTTAGCTGCCACGTAACCGCCGATGCCGATGTTTGCAAAGCTGAGCTGCACCATATATCTGTCGTCAGCCACCTGATAGAAATCCCATTCCTTTTTGCTCATGGGACTGCCGGGCTTGACATAATCTCTGTTATATTCAAACACGTTGTGTCTTGCCCAGCCCTTGGCAAGCAGTGTGCCGTCGGGAGCTAAAAGAGGTGTGCTTTCGGTGTACTCAGTCTGCTTTGACTTTTCTTTCCAATCCTTGAAAGGGACATAGGTTCTTGGTGTTTCCATATTAGTTTTCTCCTTTTCAGTTCTTTATTTAATTGTAATGCTTTTTTTCTTCAATTGCAACTCTTTTAATGAATTTTATTTTTAATGCTTAGATTTTTAAAGGATTGTTGCATAAAAAGGCATATCGTGATATTATTATGAGCATATAAAAAAACAGGAGGCAGTAAAATTGAAAAAAACAGACAAAAAAGAAATCAGGACAAATATAGACAAAACCATGAGCACCTTCACACAGCTGGATGACAACATCTGGATGCTGGAATATAAAAGTGACTATGCTCTTGAAAAGATGCTCTCAAAAGGTGTGTCATCAATTATGGATGCAGTTGTTTTTCTGCAGAAGCACCTCAGACTGCCCCTTGCGCCCAACCCCACTCACAGTGGCTTTGCCTGCTCAACCTTCAACGCAAAAAATCCTCAGGGGGATTTCATTTTCGGCAGAAACTTCGACTATAAGGCTGCACCCTGCGTTGTTTGCTGGACTGCACCCGAAGACGGATATAAAAGCATGAGTGTTATCGACAGCACCTTCTTCCTTCACGGAACAAAATATCTCAGCCTTAAAAACCACAGGGATTCTCTTCGTGTTATGGGTGCACCATATATGGCTATGGACGGCATAAACGAAATGGGTCTTGCCTGCGGCATTCTTGAAATAAAGTCAAAGGCAACA
Organism: Acutalibacteraceae bacterium; assembly: GCA_045592465.1. Classification (GTDB taxonomy): domain Bacteria; phylum Bacillota; class Clostridia; order Oscillospirales; family Acutalibacteraceae; genus UBA6857. The sequence continues at coordinate 15,719 of JAZNUW010000044.1, forward strand.
AAGCAGCAGACAGGAAAGAAGCCCATTATCACCACAGTTGCCCTTCGCGCAGTGCTTGACAAATGTGCAACCGTCGATGAGGCTGTTGAGCTTTTCTCATCCTATGATATGCACGATTCCCTTTTCATAAACTATCACTATCAGTTTGCAGATGCCCAGGGCAACAGCGCAATTATTGAATATGTTGACAATAAGATGCACGTTATAAAGCAGAAAAAAGAAAATGACTGTCTTATTCTGACTAACTATTTTCTCACCGAGGGCGGCGACAATCATGACGGCCGCGGCTATGACAGATATGAACGCATAGAAAAGAAGCTGAGCGAAAAAGACGGCTCTCTCACAGAGGACGAGGCTATGACTCTTCTTTCAGAGTGCGTACTCAATTACAAGCATCCTCTTCTCAAGCATCAGGTTATCACTCTCTGGAGCAGTGTTTATAACTGCAACAAAAAATCAATGCTTATGTGTGCCGGTATGGATTATGGCAAGAAGTATCTCTTCAGTCTTGATGAACCGGGTAAGTTTATCGCTCTCTGAGTTATATAAAACAACAAACGGGACTGCCGAAAGACAGTCCCGTTTAATGATTACCTTATAAATCAAATCAGATCATAGCTAAAATAACTTCTGTGAGGTAGCCAACAGCTGTTGAAATTGTTTCATAAACTTCTTCAAAATCTATTTTGCCAAGAAGAGCTGTGATTGTGTCAAGATTGATACCACTAAGGAATGATGTGATGGTTTCGATAATAGCCTCCATTGTCGGACCTCCTTTCCAAAATCTTCTAACATAAATATACATCACAATATTAAATTAAATATAAATTTTTATACATTATTTTATGAAGTTTTTGTGACCTCACCTTGCGATCATTCTAAAGAGCAGGCTGCACTCTTGACTTTAATTTTCCTCAGTTGTATAATTTAAAGGATATATAAATTTGAAAAGGAGTAAATTATGAAAACTTTCTCACAGCGTTTCAAAATAGACTGTTCTCCCGTTGCTCATGAAAGCAGTGTTATTATCAGAAAAAATGTGCGCTTCACAGTTCTGACCCCCTGTCTTCTCAGAGTTGAGGTTCAGTCAAAAGGCAAATTCTGCGATGAGCCCACACAGAGTGTGTGGTTCCGTGACTTTGACAAGCCCGCATTTGAAGTCACAGACGGCAAGGATACTGTTGAAATCAAAACAACAAAGGCAAACTTCCTTTATTCTCTCTCTTCAAAGAAGATGGTACGCATCACACTTCGTGACGGCAGAGAAGTAACCGACTATAAATCAGGCAACCTTAAGGGCACCTGCCGTACCCTTGACATCACCGCAGGCATTATCACTCTCGGTGACGGTGTATGCTCACGTGGCGGTGTTGCTCTTCTTGATGACAGTGACACTCTCGTTCTGAAAGCTGACGGCTCAATTCTTCCCAGAGATAACAAAGAAAGCGACATTTATTACTTTGCTTACGGCAACAACTACATAGGTGCCACCACAGACCTTTATAAGCTCACCGGCAAGGTCCCCCTTATTCCCAGATATGCTCTTTCAAACTGGTGGAGCAGATATAAGGCCTACACCCAGGAAGAATATCTCACCCTTATGGATAAATTCAAGGATGCCGAAATTCCCATCACAGTTGCAACCGTTGATATGGACTGGCACTGGGTTGACATCAGGTCAAAATTCGGCAAAGACAGCCATAAGCCCTCAATGCATAAGAACTTTATGGAATATGTTTATGACGTGTGGTCAACAGGCTGGACAGGCTACAGCTTCAACACAGACCTTTTCCCCGACCCCGATGCATTCCTCAAAAAGCTCAAGGACGATAACTATCACGTAACCTTCAACATCCACCCCTCAATGGGTGTGCGCTGGTTTGAAGACCAGTATGAAGATATGTGCAAGGCTATGGGTATGGATCCGAAGAAAAAGGAAGCTGTCAAGTTTGATATCACAGACAAGAAGTTCACCGAAAACTACTTCGACATTCTTCATCATCCCTTTGAGAAAAAGGGCGTTGACTTCTGGTGGATTGACTGGCAGCAGGGCACACATACAAACGTACCCGGTCTTGACCCTCTCTGGGCACTCAACCACTATCACTTCCTTGACAATGCAAAGGATAACCACAGGCCTCTTATTCTTTCACGCTTCTGCGGTGCAGGCTCACAGCGTTATCCCTTAGGCTTCAGCGGCGACACAACCCAGACATGGAAGAGCCTCGATTTCCAGCCCGCCTTCACTGCAACAGCTTCCAATGTTGCTTATCCCTGGTGGAGCCACGATATAGGCGGTCACTGCATGGGCAAGAAGGATGACGAGCTTTATGTTCGCTGGGTACAGCTCGGTATTTACAGTCCCGTTATGCGTCTTCACTCAACCAACAATGAATTCGCAGGCAAGGAGCCCTGGAATTACAGTGCACCCGTTGAGAAAATCGCAACAGATGCTCTTCGTTTAAGACACAAGCTTCTTCCCTATATTTACACAATGAACTATCGCACACATATGGACTGCAGAGCTATCTGTGAGCCTATGTACTATGCATATCCCGAAGAGGAAAGCGCATATAACTGTAAAAATGAATTCTTCTTCGGCACAGAGCTTATCGTTGCTCCCATAACAGAGCACACAAGTCTCGACACAAATCTTGCAGGCGTTAATGTCTGGCTTCCCAAGGGAAGATATACCGACATCTTCACCGGCAGAATTTATTCAGGCAACAAGTTCGTTAAGATGTACCGCGATATTGATAAGATTCCCGTTCTTGCAAAAGAGGGTGCAATTATCCCCATGAGCGAAAACGACAGAACCAACGATTGCTCCAACCCCGAAACTCTTGAGGTACTCGTTTACAGAGGCAACAACACCTTCACTCTTTATGAAGATGACGGCGAAACCCTTTCATATCAGCAGGGTGCATATCTCAAGACAGACTTCACCGTCAAGCAGTACGGCGACAAGGTTCTTTTCAGCATAAACAAAAAAGAAGGCACCACAGACGTGGTACCCGAAAAGAGAACTTATGTGCTTAAGTTCAATGACATAGTTTCTGCTGATATTTCTGTTACCGTTGGTGGCAAGAAGGCAAAGGCTGATGCGGCTAAATGCGGCAAAACTCTCAAGGTCACTCTCACAGCTAAGGCTGATGCAGACATTGAAATCACCCTTGAGGGCTGCACCTACCTTCAGAACGAAAACAAGAAGGTTGCCCTGACAAACATCATTTCAAAATACCAGATGTCAACAGACTATAAGGGCATGCTCTTCGGCGCCTTCATCAAGGGCGATAAGGGTATCCCCGCAAACATCTCCGACGATTTCGCAGGACCTATCAAGGAAATTCTTGCACTTGACTAAAAACTTATCCCTCTGCTTTTTCGGCAGAGGGATTTTCTTTAAGCTTCAATCTTTTCTTTTTCCTTTTTCTTCACCAAAGGAGTGAAATTCACAACAAACATAAATATTTCCATAAGTGCAATGGGCACCATTTCCATTAAAGCACTCTTGCCTACCGTGGCAAATATAACCACAAATGTGCCGAGGATTATAAAAGTACACACCGCGAGGATATTAAAATGCTCAAACCTCTTGCGATAGACGATGAAGAAAAGTGCAATAGGTGCCATTGTGAAAGCTATAAACACACCCGTTGCAACCCAATGTGCAATACGCTTAGGGTTCCAGTCTTCTATGCTGTGACCGAGAGTCAGTGCAATAAGGCACATGCTTACAAAGCCCATAACACACATACCGTCAAACCACTTGTTTTTGATTTTGTAGCTCTTATACATATACTGCGTGCTCATTATAAGGCTGCCCGAGGTGAGTATGCCCCAGAGCCAGAACCAGCCCTTTCTGTTTTCGCAAAGAAGCGACAACGTGCCGAGCTCAGAGGCAGGATTGTTGCCCCATAAAAAAGGAAGCACCAGACCGTAAACAAAGGCACAAAAGAGAAAGCCGATGCAAAGAGGCTTAAAGAGATTTTTTTCCGATTTCATATTTTTGTTTTCCTTTCATTTTTTTATTATCGTTAAGCATTATAACATTGACTTTGTTTTTTATATTTTGTATACTGAAATAAAGAGTAAAAAGGAGAAATAATTTTATGAAAGAAAAAAAGAAATCTTTAAAATCAAAAGCTCTCCCCTGTTCACTTCTGGCTTTTCAGGTGATTTCATCAATTCTGTTTTATGCTTTCAGGCTGCAGTGGATCTTCACTGACCAGACTCTGGGCATCAGAAGCTTTTCCTTCATTCTTCTTTGGGTTATGATTTCAAATGCTCTTTTGCTGGCTCTACTTTCAGCCTTGCGCGTTTATGAATGTGAGAAAATCTGCAGCAAAAAAATCTACAGCATCCTTCTCGTCATATCCGCCGTTTTAACAAGCGTCTCTTTTATCTATTCTTCGATTTCAGCCGTTGCTATGGTAATAAACGAATCAAAAGAGGGTTACCTCCTTTATCTTAAAGAATTGCTTGTTCCCGCGTTTTTCTTCATCGCCATACCCTTTATGGCTATCTTTTTTCACAAGCTCCCCTGCAAAGCAAAAAGAGCATTCTCAGCTATAACAGTAACTGTCACCCTGCTTATAGCACTCACCTATATCGTACCCCTGACACCCTATAAGATAACATCAACCCCCATGGTTATCGACAACGGCGACGGCTACAGTGTTGTTTTTTCCACAAATGACAACGGTAGCGGATATATAGAATACACCTATGAGGGTGAAAGCTATAAGGTTTATGATTCTATCGGCGGCAAAAAGCGCACCGACACCATGATACACAGTGTCAGCGTACCCTATGAGCATCTGAAAAACAACTCATATAAGGTCGGCTCGGTACGCGTTATAGAATCCTACAGCTACGGCAGCCGCCTGGGAAAAGAAGTGATTTCCGACAGCTACACACTGAAAGTCAATGACAGCGAAAACCAGCAGTGGCTTGTCATTTCCGACTGGCACACTATGCTGGACACTGCCTGTGCAGCTATTGATTATCTCGGCGAATATGACAGTGTTATTCTCCTTGGCGATGCTACCCCCGGTGTGGATTTTGAGCAGCAGGTTGTAACAAATATTGTGGAATTCGGCGGTGAAGTGTCTGAAGGCACAAGACCCGTGCTTTTTGCAAGAGGCAACCACGAAACCAGAGGCGACTATGCAGGCGAGCTCAACTCAGCTCTCGGTCTGGATAAATTCTATTACACATCGGACATAGGCCCTTATTCTTTCCTTATTCTTGACAGTGGCGAAGACAAAGACGACTCTCATCCCGAATACGGTGACACCACAGATTACAACACCTACAGAGCTGATATGACACAGTGGCTCAGCGATGTGGAATTTGAAAATGACAGAATTATCACTCTTTGTCACGCGTGGAGCATAAGTGAGGTTGAGCAGGAGCTTTCCGACAAGGCCTGGCAGGAGCTTGACAGAATAGGCACACGCCTTATGATATCGGGTCACTATCATCAGTGCCGACTTCTTGGTGAAGGCAGTGAAAGAGAAGCAGAAATTTTCTCAAGATATCCCCATATTGCCGGTTATCTCGATGGAGGTAAATCGGGCAAGGATTATATCGCCACAAAAATGACTCTTTCAGATAAGGGCATCGATATGATAAGCATTGACAATCACGGCAACACAATTCTGGAAGCTTCTTTCCAATGGTAACATAACAAAAAAAGAACTGCTGAGAAGCAGTTCTTTTTTATATCAGGCGACTTTTGAAAAATTACTTTATCTTATATTCGAGTCTGGTGTAATCACCCTTGATGTATTCACCCGAAATAAACTTACGTGCCTTGAAGATAACTCTGTCGTCATAAACCTCTGCATAATAGCCTACGCCGCAATCCTGAATACCGAAGTTGTTGGGCTTTCTGTAACCGGGAATGCTGATTGAATGAACGCCCTTTTCTTCGTTGATGGTTTCAGCAACCTTTTCATAGATACCGCCGTGAAGATGGCCGTTGATGAAAAATACGTTGCTGTATTTTTCCATAACTGCACGCACTTCGTCATTCTGCTCGCCCATATCACCTGTCTTCCACACTTCAGGCAGACCGTGAGTTTCAGCAAAGGGCTGGTGGCACATAACAAACACAGGCTTGCCGTCTTTTGTGCCTCTTGCAAGCTCTCTGTCAAGAAAATCTATCTGCTCTTTTGAGATATATGCCTTTTCGAGAATTCTCTTCTCGGTGCAAAGCACAATAAAGGTGTAGCCGTTTATATCATAGGAATAATATATCTTTCCTGTTTTATCCTTCAGGTACTCTGCCGTCTTTTTAATCATTATCTTCTTATTTTTTCTATAGAAAAGTCTAGCATCATGGTTACCCATTGTCACAAACATATTGGGCACAACCTTCTGATTATCAAGAACTCTGAAAAACCTTTCATACTCATTGTCGGTGCCGTAATCGGCAATATCACCTGCAATAAGGAATGCGTCGAATTTTTCCTTTGAATTTTCAATATCGATGAAGGTATTTCTCAGATTAATTTCTGCACTTTCTCTGTTGGGCAGATGTGTGTCGGCAATAATAGCCATTGAAAGTCTGACATTATCACTGTCTTCAAACACCATAGGCTCATCCTTTTTCACCTCATAGATAACATCATATTTAGGTGACATAGCCTGAATCTGTTTCTGATATTTCATAATAAAAAGCTTTAAGCCCATAACAATTCTCCTATTCAATATAATCTGCCTAGAATTATAACAGAAACAACAGCTTTTTTCAAGCATTTGCAAAATCTCTTTTTTTGTTTGCAAAATGATATTATAATTTTCATTAATATTTTTTAATAGTTGCTTAATATTTTATTGTTATTATTGTAGCATATTGGAGGATTTTTATATGGCATACAAGAAAGCAAATGACAAATACCGCAATCTCTGGAAAAGAGACAACGGCCCCTTAGTCAACAAATGGGATATTGATTACAGTTATTATTCACCCGTTGATTACGGTGCAGATAAAAACAAGAAATACCCTCTTTGCATCTTTCTGGTCGGCGCTCTTGAGGGCGCTGTTGAAGGCCTTGAAATACAGGCAAATGAAATACCTCTGTGGTGCGACGAAAAATATCAGTCACGTTTTCATAATGAAGCTTCTTACATTATGATTCCCCGTGCACCTGAAGAAGACGGCATATATTGGGATCAGTCCTGCCTTGTTGATTCTCTCAAGGCAGCAATTGACGATTTCTGCCTCAGACACGAAAACGTTGACACAAGCCGCATTCACCTTTTCGGCTGGTGTGTAGGCTCTCTCGGTGCGATGAATATAGCTTCATTCTATCCCGAAATGTTTGCCACAACAGTTCTTATGTGTCCTGACAGGGTTATCACAGGCAGTGAAGCAAAGCGCATGAAAGATCTTCCCGTTTGGGTTATAACTGCTCTGACCGACACTGTTTCATTCTATCACCTGAACACACTCCCCACATGGCTTATGCTCAGAAAGCACACTGCTCACAAGGAGAATATACGTCTGACAAACTTCACACGTGCCGTTGACGTTTATCTTGCAGGTGACATAGCCGCTATGAGAAATCATAATGTCTGGGACTGTGTTTCAGAGGATATGCATTTTGTGGGTCCTCCCTATGACAGAGAAAAAATCATCACAGGCGAATACAGAAATATGAAAACCGTTGACGGCTACGGCAATCTGATTGTCGATCCTTATATGATAAGCTGGCTCGGTCAGTTCACAAACGAGAACAGAAAGGCGATAACCTCCCCTGCCCTTAACAGCACCCCTGCTGAAAAAGCATATATAAGCTTCAACGAAAAATTTGTTCACGAAGCTCATCAGATTACATTCAAGATTCTCGGTGTTATTTATCGCAAGCTCGGTTGGTTATAAAAAAATTCAGCTCCCCGTTTTTTCGGGGAGCTTATTTTTATTTTATGCTATTTTCTTAAACAGTTCAATAAGCCAGTTGATAAGAGCACTGATAAAAGCAAAGAGTCTGGGGAATTTTTCGTTTTCGTCTTCCTTTGCTTCCCACTTTTCTGTGTTGCAGTTATCTTTGTTCATTGCCTGCATTGTGTCTGTGTCATAGTCATAAACCATAAACTGTGACCAAGGGAAGTCCTCTGTTGTGAGCTGTGTGTCAGCTGTTGAAACATCATAAAGAATTTTCTTTTCGTAATCTGTATATTCAGAATGGCTTGAATTCTTAACAAACCATGTGCTGTCAGGATAAAGACAGGTTGATGCATCTATCTGCTTGTCGGGTGAGATATATTTCTGCTGTCTGCCTGCGATATAATCGTCAGTGAGTGTGTCATAAATTGTTGATGTTGTTGCACCGAAGGAAGCTCTCTTAACAGACACGAACTGATCAGCAACGGCATCATATGACTGGCAGATAGGAAGAATCTGGAAGCCGTACTTGGCAATAGCACCGAAATTAGCGCCGCCCTCACCAATACTCTTGATAATGTCTGAGAAATTCTGACGCACTTCAAGATTGTAATTTTCTATCTTTTCGATAAGACCTGCGTACTCCTGACGCTTTTGGCTGCCCTCTTCACCGAAAACATAAACAAGCGCATCGTCATAGTCTTCAGCAGAAACCGCTGCCCAATAGCTGGGATATGTATAGAAGGTAGAGAGTGCAAGAGCTGAGGTTACACCTGCTGCAACCTTATTATAAATATTTTCTCTGATATCCTCTTCAAGAAAATCGATAACACCTGCAGCAAGCACAAGGTCGATACTTGTGTTGATAAACTCATCAAAATCAAACAGACCGATATAAGCGCTGTCCATAAGGATTCTGCCAATTGCGTTGCTGTTGACATCAAACTTACCGCTGATTGATTCACTGAGAATTTCTGCACCGTTAGCAAGGCTGCCTGTGAAGCCGATGCCCTGAATATCTTCAACACCGTATTTATGCACATATGCCGTTGTTACGATTGTGCCGACGCAGCTTGCGTTGATAGCAACCTTCTCGCTGTGGGTTTGCGCCTTGACATCCTCAATATAATCACGCAGAAGATCTGCCGAATAAAGAGGGTCAAGTCTCCAGTCATACCAGAAGTGATAGTCAAAAAGACCGTAGTAACCCTTTTTGCCTTTTTTGTCATGTGTACTTGCATATTCCATGAATTCTTTTCTTTCCTTAGAAATGCCGGTGCCCTCTACGGGGTTGCCGTTGTTATCAAGCTTTGCATCGCCTGTGAGCTCACCTATTTCCTTCTGCAGATTTTCATAGTATGCGTCCCACTCATCATTTAGCAGGCCGTTAATAAGAAACGGAAGCAGAATATTGGCAAGAGA
>JAZNUW010000045.1:0-5662 GCA_045592465.1 Acutalibacteraceae bacterium
TTCCCAAAATCGCTTTTTCAGCTTGGAGCGCCGAGCGATTTTGACCACTGCGCCATCCTCGCCTCGCTTCCTCCGCCACAGGCGGCGCTTCAGCGACGATGCAGCTCCAGCGGAAACGAGACTAGCCTATTCCACAAAAAAGAACCTTACTGATAAAACTCCCGCTAAAGAGAAGTTTATGCTCAGGCGGATAAATAAAGTTTAAGACAGCAGATTAAAACCTGCTGTCTTTTTGCTGTCATTCAGTTTCAGGGGCTGACCATATGAGATGTGTTGTTGCTTTATCATTATATACCGCAAACTCGAAATCTGCTTTTCTGTAGGTGGGGTGTATGCTTTCATAATCCACATAATAAATATTTGCAATCTTTCTGTCTGTTCTGAAATAACTCATGTCGCTCTCTTTAAAGGGTGCATCGTCTGATGCCTGGAATGAAACACCTATATATCCGTTGGTTCGCCAGAAATTATTCATCTTATCGCCATCCGGTCCAATCATTGACCAAATAGTACGGGTAACTGTCAGATATATATCAATTTCATCCTCGGATTCACTATCCCTTGCCATGGAATAGACCTGAGTAAAGTTTGGCAGGTTGACCCATACATCAATGCCGCTGTCTACAGGTATCTTTGCCGTCATTAAATCCTCGCTGTAGGGCACAGTAAATTCAGGCACAAATAAAATATATGTTCCGCCGAGTATAACACTGAGGCACACCACAACACTTACCGCAATCTTAATGAGGTTTTTCTTGTTCATTTTCTTTTTGAACTTTTTTATAGCTACATCTGCGCTCACCTCAGGCAGACCAGTATTATATCGGTAATCCTCAAGCTCCTGCCTGCAGTCTTCGCATGAAGCTATATGCTCCTGCACCATCTCTTTTGAATCCTCTGAGCAGACCTCGTCAGCATAGAGGGGAAGTAAATCTCTGATTATGTTACACTTATTCATTGTTCATTCGCTCCTTTATCATAGCTTTAGCACGGAAAAATGTCACTCTCGCCCAGCTCTCACCTTTTGAGAAAACCTCACCGATTTTCCCGAAGGAAAAGCTGCCCAGTACCCTTAAAGTGAAAACCTCTTTATATGGCTCGGGCAAGGTGTGAAGCACACAAAGAATCTCCATAGAATCTTCACTGTCGATTATGATGTCGATAATATCTTCGTCAGAGCTCTCCAGGTTTTCGGGAATTTCACTTTGGCGTGATGACTTTTTCAAAGAGGAAAACCAGGCATTTTTGGCAATGGTACAAAGCCAGGTGAGCATATTCTGCTGTGGGTCGTATTTTTCAATATTCTTAAGCGCCTTGAAAAATGTTTCCTGTGCTATCTCCTCTGCCATATCTGCATTTTTTGTTATTGAGAGCAAATATCTGTAAACCGAGGGAAAATAGTCACGGTAAACCTGCTCAAAATCTTTGTCCATCACTTTCACCTTCCTTTCCGCTTTCATATGTTATACTCCTGAGAAGCTGTTTCGTTACAAAGTTTTTGGGGAATTTCTAAAATTATTTAACCGCCCCGAAAGGCGGTTAGTTTTATTTGACATTGCCGTTTTTATCGCAGGTCAGTGTGAGAGCACCTTCAATCTCTTTAAGAGGCACTCCCAGCTTATACTGCTTCATAATATAGCTGCCAACGGCTGTGTTTTCTTCTTCACGGCTGGATGATGAAAGCATTTTCCAATCACGGTCAATAATTGTGCAGGAAATACTGCTGTCGGTGCATACTGCCTTTCTGCCGTTGTAACTGAACTCTGCAGTGAGATAAACACTCCACAAAGATTCACCCTTTGAGGAATAATAGTTCGCATACTTTGTCTTGCTCACAGTTTTAGTGTGTGACAGACGGGCAAATATCTCCTTAAACCATCTGATAATACGGCTCAGAAAAGAAGGCAGACTTCCACTCTGATTTTCTTCACTTTCTTCATCACCTATAATATCGCTGAAATCATTGTCATCTGAGGGTGGAATATGAATAAGCCTCTCTGACACCTCAAGATATGAGCCGTCATCAAAATATACGGTTTCTTCACTGTACTCTGCCGAGGCGGCAGGCACAAAGCACACCGTCAGCATAAGTGCGCAAAGAACAAGTGCAAGTATTTTTTTCATAATATGCCACCGCCTTTAAGGGTGCTTATCATCATAATGCCCTCTTCAATAAATCCGTGAGCCTCAGTGTGAACATCTATAAGGCTTATGACAACAAAGGCAAGATATATAGCCAGTGCAAGAGCTATTGCAATGAGAATACTCTTTTTAATGTCTAATCTTTTCTTTATTGTCTGCACGTCACTGTTACCGATAAAGCTTGAAGCAATTTCATCAGGTGTGCCGAACTCGGCTTTTATTCTTTCTATATCCGCATCAGGTGATATGGCAAGGTACTCATCAATATTAGCCTTAAGCTCTGCCATAAAAGCAGTTTTTTGTCTGTGCTCACAAATGAGATTTTTTTCAATTTCACTGTAATAGGCTTTAAGCTCATCCTTCACTATCATTCACCGCCTTAGTTATGAGATTTACTCCTTCGGAAATTTTTCTGTATTCACCTAAAAGCTCGGCATAAAAATCCTTGCCCTTTTTTTCAAGGTGATAATATTTGCGAAGTCGCTTGTTGACTATTTCATCACGGTCTGAAAGATAGCCGTTTTCGATAAATCTGTAAAGCACCGGATAAAGTGTGCCAAGGGGAATTTCATATTTGCCGCCGCTTTTTTCTTTTACGGTCTTGACTATCTCATAGCCGTACATATCTCTTTCAAGAAGCACACTGAGCACAACAAGGTCAACAGTGCCGCGCTTGAAGCTTTCTGTGTTAAGCAAATTATTTCACCCTTTCTGTCGTTTTTATTTATTTTAGCACACAAAAGGGTGCAAGTCAAAGGATTTTTGCAAAACTTTATATTTTGTTACGCAAAATATATATTGACAAAAGATAATAGCTGTGTTATTATCAAAACAGGACAGAGGTACCGTGTCCTGGAAAATATATAAAGGAGACTGAAATATGACTTCATCAACAATTAAGTTTAACCCTCTAAAATCTATACTCAGCTACTTTATGTGGGGTATTTCGGCAATTTTATCTCTGATAATCATTGGTAACCCTGCAAACTTCCAGCCCTATGTGGTTGAAACCGTTACAACCGAAACGACAAAAATAACAGTTATAGCCGAAAACAAAACCTTAAACGAGATTGGTGACCCGAGAGTAACAAGAATTGAAAAGCTGGAAAATGATAAATGGGTTATCGCAGGTGCTTATGAATGGTTCACTGACGATTACACGACATACTCAGTTTTCGGCACCTTTAAAGAAACAATCATCTTTGAAGGTATGGGCATGGGCAAAACTTTGTCTGAGGGTGAGTATCGAGTGGTCATTCCATTCGCACTTAACGGCAAACGAGTGGAAAATAAATCGCAAGTTGCCTATGCTTATTTCACTGTGACAGCACCGTAAAATTACATAAGAAAACCCGCCTTAATCGGCGGTTTCTTTTTTTCTCTCGCTACGAACGCCCCCGCGTACAAACAAAGAAACTCCCCTGCCAAAGCAGAGGAGTCTGATAAAATCCCATTCGGGATAAATTATCTCTTTGAGAACTGGGGAGCACGACGAGCGCCTTTGAGACCGTACTTCTTTCTTTCCTTCATTCTGGGGTCACGAGTAAGGAATCCAGCCTTCTTGAGTGCACCACGGAGTTCTTCGTCATACTGAAGAAGAGCTCTTGAAAGACCGTGACGGATAGCACCAGCCTGGCCTGTTACGCCACCGCCTGATACGCGGCAAACGATGTCAAACTTCTCAGTTGTACCTGTAAGATTGAGAGGCTGACGAACGATGAGCTTAAGTGTTTCAAGACCGAAATAATCGTCGATATCTCTGTCGTTGATTGTGATTTTACCTGTACCTGCATATACACGTACTCTTGCTACTGACTTCTTTCTACGACCTGTGCCATAGAAAAACGGTGTTGTTTCGTACATTATTCTTTTCCTCCCTTTCTATTAAAGTTCAACTGCAACAGGAGCCTGACCTGCATGAGGATGTTCAGCACCTGCATATACGCGAAGTCTTGTCATTGCTGTGCGACCGAGAACTGTGTCGGGGATCATGCCCTTAACAGCCTTTGTCATGATGAATTCAGGCTTTGTTCTCATGAGGGTTGAATACTTAACCTTCTTCATGTTACCGATATAGCCTGTGTGATGATAGTACATTTTCTGATCGAGCTTCTTGCCTGTGAGAACGATCTTGTCTGCGTTGATGATGATAACGTGATCGCCACAGTCTGCGTTGGGTGTGAATGTAGCCTTGTGCTTGCCTCTGAGAAGAACAGCAGCCTTAGCAGCTACAGCGCCGAGTGTCTTGCCTTCAGCGTCAATGATGTGCCACTGACGTGTGATGTCGCCAGCCTTGGGCATGTAAGTTGACATAACTTTTTCCTCCAATAAATTATTTTTAATGCTCGGATATATTACCACAAGACCCCGATAATGTCAATACCTTTTTTCAACTTTTTTAATTTACATTTTACTTGCTTCGATTTTCGCCGTTTTTCTTCGATTTTCATATGGTTTGCTCATTTATGATTTTTCATTTTTTGTACGCGGGGAGCTCTGCGGTGAAGGTGGGCGGCGGCTCCATAACCGAACGCAGTTCGGTCCGGCTGCCGAAGGCAGCCGTGACGCGCCTCCGGCGCTTCAATGGAGCCGCCCCCACCGATTGCAGTTATCCTATTATGACAAAGCTGACCTTGCCCTCATTATATTTGCAGTATCCCCTGAAAGAATGCAGCTCAAATATCTTTTTGCATATGGGCAAGCCCATGCCGATGCTCGCACCGCTACGCTGACGGGATTTGTCGCCCTTAGCGAATTCACTCCAGGATTGTTGGGCTGCCTGCACGCTTTCCCTTTCGGCAGAATTGATAACCTCTAAAGTAAAAACATTTCGGTGCTTACTGAGTTTAACCTCCACCTTTTTATCTTGGATGCAATATTTTATTGCATTGGAAAGGTAGTTGCCTATTGCCATTTTCATAAGTTGAGGGTTGCAGTCAACAAAAATTTTGTCTTCTATACTTTCTTCTATTACAACTCCTGAATTTTCAGCAAAGTTTCTGTAGGCCCGGACCTCTTGCCTTAGAAGTTCACTCAGATCGCAAGCTTCTTTTTTAACCTCCGTTAGCTGTTGCAGCTTGTTATAGCTGAGTAGGGATGTGACAATACTGTCCATTCGCAGTGCCTCTTCATAAACGGACCTGAGATATTCTTCATTTTTTTCGGGAGCGATGTTTTCCAATATACACTCACACTGATTCTGAATAACTGCCAGAGGTGTTTTCAGTTCGTGTGATGCGGCTGAAATAAATGTGCTCTTGGCTTCGTCGAGCTTTTCACTTTTGGTGATTACTTTCATGCAAATGCTGTAAAATATAAAGCCTGTCACAGCAAAAAGAATGGAGAGCACTACCGTTAGAGCCTTAAAATCATCTGTTGTCACTGTTTTTATGGGCAAATTATTTCCACAGGCATAATATACATTGTATTCTTCTTCACCTATAGGCAATTTAAAAGTTCCCGTTGCAATATTTCCTCTATCCAAAATGAAGTTCGGCACAACGGCTCCAAAGGGAGTATA
>JAZNUW010000046.1:0-33384 GCA_045592465.1 Acutalibacteraceae bacterium
TGCCGTCTTCTGCAAAGTTGTATTCAACTGACCATGCGTGATCCTTTGCAGGAACGTCAACAACATCCTTAGTCTTAGTTTCTGCCCAATCAACATCGAATGTTGCAGTATAGGTTGTTGTACCCTTTTCTGTACATGTGGGCTCAGTTGTAACTTCACTTGTTATCTCAGCTGTTGCTGTTACGTTATGATTTGCATCGTTTGCACATACTCTTGTTGCTGTGCATGACTTGCCATCTTCTGCAAAGCTGTATTCAACTGACCATGCGTGATCGAGTGCACCAATAACAAATGATGATGCATCATCCTGACCGTCCTTTGAATCATCGCCTGCATCTGCTGCAAAGTACTTGTCGCAGACCGAACATGTCTTATATGCCTTGTTGCCGTCTTCGGTACAAGTGGGATCATTTGCTTCTACAGTGTCATTGAATGTGTGGCCTGTTGCAGGAAGAATTTCGGTATAACCATGACCGCATTCAGGGCATAAATAAGTTGTATGTCCGTTTTCGGTACATGTAGGATCGGTTGTCTCTGAGTCATAATTGTGTGTATGACCTATGAGATCAGTTAAATTCTTTGTTGCCTCATCAACAACTTCCTGTGTTTCAGGTTCATCTGTTGAATCTTTAGTTTCAAGAACAGCTTCGAGCTCCTCTTTTGCCTTTTCAATCTTCTGAATATATTCGTCAGGATAGCCTGAAAGGTCTCCGTTCAGGAATTCTTCAGCATCTTCAACAGCTTTTTCAGCATTGGAATAATCAATATACCAATAATGATATTCACACTCTTTTGTGCCGCTCATTGTTACACTCTTAGCATCATCATTCTTATTGATTGTGGTGAGTGCAATTGTTGCAGCATCAAGTGCAGGAGTGAAATCTGTATCCTTAGCTAAAAGATAATAGTTAATCTTTGTGCCTGTTACATCACTTTCCTTATCAGCATTTTCGTGAATGCTGTGAGTTACTGTGAGAACGTACTTGGCTCTGTTTTCACTTGCAGTGAGTTCTTCAACTGCAGCTACAAGATTATTTGTTGCAGTATCAATATCAGCCTGGGTTGTTTCAGCCTTACCGAGAACTTCTTTAGCATTTTTGAGAGCAGTGTTATATGCATCCCATTTTGCTGTATCATAATAGTCTCTGTTGTAAGCTGCCTGCTCTGCTTCGTTAACTGCAGTTCTGAGAGCACCCTTATCATAAGAAGTGATATAAAGGTGTGTTGTCATGGTGCTTGATTCGGCCTGATAGCCCTGGATGCCCAAGAAGCCTTCAGCAGCCTTGTTGTATTCCAGTCTGGGTGAATACATAAGCTTTGCTTCAGTTGTTTTCTGAGGAATAGCACCACTGAATTTTGCTATAGATGTTCTTAATGAAGTATCACCGGCCAGGTGCTGACCAAAAATGTAATTATCCTCATTGGAATTAGTAAACTGTGAATCCGTCAAAGTACCGCTTGAGGTTACACTCCAACTCATACTACTGTTATTGGTTGAAGAACCGGGATACTGTGTTACGGTGAAGGTCTTATTTGAACCGCTGATGGCATCAAGATAAGCCTGGTTATTCATAACTCTTACATACTTGAGACAAGCATTATCATAGTTTGATGCGGTTGTTTCGGCAAACACAGCTCTAAGACCTGCTGCCTGCCAGGTGGGAGCAAGGCTGGTATCAATATAGAATCTGTAGGTTGCTGCATGTGCGTCACCTTTTACCCAGCCTGAATCAGAACAACCTGAATAACATTTGCTGTCTTCATAGTCATAGAACTGATTCTGATAATCAAATATTCCGCTGTTATCATCTTTTCTCAGATTGTCATTTCCGAAAGCAGCCTTAGGAGCCTTGTAATTGTGAACAAGTGCAAAGTCACCGATATCTGATTCAAGAGTGAAATTCCATTCAGATGTTGCAGAACCGTTTGAGCAGTCCTCATCATAAAAATGATAGGGTGTATAAGCCGTAGGTTTAACATAGAGGTATGCCTTAGTCTGGAGCTCAACGGGAGTACCGTCAGCATTCATAAGATAACCTGTTTCAGCACTACCAATATTATAAGTAATAGTATAGGTAATGATGCCTGCTGTTTTGAATGATGTGGGTGCACCGATGTAAAGGTCTTTGTCACCCTCTTTAGCGATAATAACATTACTCACACTGGTTTTTGAAGGTGTTGATGAAGTGTCAAGATAAGTGGTGGTCTTATCTGATACAACACTTATAACTGTAATGGGAAGATCTTTGTTATTGTTTGTGAGCTTAAGTCTTGCTGTGTTAAATCCACCGTTTGCGTTAAGCTGCACACTTTCAATAGCCTTAACACCTGTCTTCTCAAGGAACTGCACCTTGAGACCTGAAATAGGCTGTGTAACATGCTGGGGCTTGCCAACATTAGCAAGAATTTCTTCAACATCAGCCTTTGCCTCAAGAAGCTCTTTAACAAGCTCGTCAATCTGCGGCTGTTCTGATTTTACAAGATCGTCAGCAAGATCTTCTGCCTTTTTGAGAGCCTCATTAATCTCTGCTTCTGCGTCATCTGTAAGCTTATCGTTTTTCTTAAGCTCTTCAAGTGCTTTGACTGCCTCTTCAAGCTCTGAATAGTCAGCTCTTTCTGCTGTTTCTTCTTTTGTTTTACCGCATATGCAGGTGTATGTGTACTTACCGTCTGTCCATGTTCCGTCAGCATTCTTAACGGGACGTGTGATTTCGGGGTTTGTGAAGACGTGAGCTGCTGTTATAGTATCTGTACAGCCATCGTTTGTACATGTAGTCTTATGCTCGTCATCTGTATACTGAGTCCACTCACCGTAAACGTGCTCGCCTGTTGCAGGGATAGATTCTGTTTCTCTATAATTACAGTTTTCACATTCCTTGTGCTGTGAACCTTCAGCATAACAAGAGGGTTCCTGGTCTATAATCCAATCACCAAGTGTATGGTCAAGCTTCGGGGTTTCAGTCTGCGCTGTGAGAATTGCGTTACAAACTGAGCACTTGACACCTGCTGTGAGACCTGTTGAAGAGCAAGTAGCATCCACTGCAGGAATTTCTTCTTCTGTGTGGCCTTTTTTGTCAACTTTAACTGTTTCTCTGCTGAGTTCTTCATCACAAACAGTACAGTAAACTACGTTATCATATGAGCCGTCTTCTGTACAGGTGGGATCAACATTATTTTCAACAATTACTTCGCCCTCTGTGTGGCCTGTTGAACCAATAACAAATGATGATGCATCATCCTGACCGTCCTTTGAATCAGCGTCTGCATCTGCTGCGAAGTACTTATCGCAGACTGAACATGTCTTATATGCGTGGTTACCGTCTTCGGTACAAGTGGGATCATTTGCTTCTACAGTGTCATTGAATGTGTGACCTGTTGCAGGAAGAATTTCGGTATAACCGTTCTGGCAATCTACTGCTGAGCACTCCCAGCCCTGATAGCCGTCTTCTGTGCAGGTAGGAGCCAAATAGTCAGTTGTCTTCTTATAGGTACAAGAAGAGGTCTGAACAAAACCGCATTCTGAGCAGGTGCGTTTCATGGAGCCGTTCTCGTCAGTTTTGTTTTCAGGGTCAGCAACCCAATCACCGTAGCTGTGTGAAACTGCCTGTACCCTGCCGCACTTACAGGTTTTGTTATGTGCTGATTCGTTGCCTTCTATCGGTGAAATTGTGAAATCACCATCAAGGAAGCAATCTTCGCCGGCGCCTTTTATCGGTTTTCCGGCAACCACAGCACCACGTGCGTCACAAACGCTACACTTATAATCGTGAAAAGATGATGTCGTGGTTTTAGTCTGGAGATCCACTGAGAAATCGTGAGCCTCTGTCTGAACTGCACTACATACAGAACAGCTTCTTTTATGGTTGTTGCCGTCAACAGACCAACTGCCGTATTTATGCTCGCCTGTTGCAGGAATAGGCTCGGGGTCTGTTTCATAGCCACAAACTGTACATTCTTTATGCTTTGAACCTGCGGTGATACATGTAGCTTCGCTATCAATTATATATTCACCAAGTGGGTGAGGAAGCATATCGCCACTTTCAAATGTATCAGTACCCTTAGCACCGCAAGAGCATGAATAATAATATGTTGCTTTAGCTGTACATGATGCATCTGTTGCCTTGTATGTATCGGTTGCTACTTCGCGGTCATAGGTGTGGGGAATAACGGGAATTTCTTCTGCTGCTGTCTCATAATCGCAGTTTGTACATTCCTTATGCTTTGAACCGGGGGTTGTGCAGGTCGCAGGAGTATCGATTATGTAATCACCAAGAACATGACCGGGAGCCTCAATTGTTTCAGTTGCAACATAACCGCAGATGCTACAGGTTCTTACCTTCTCACCTGCAACTTCACAAACAGCATTGGTTGTTACCTTCCAACCGTCTGCATCTGTTGTGTCGTCAACAATCCAGCTGTGGGGGCTTGTTGTTGCACTTTCTTCATAGGTGGCATTGTCCGTTACAGCAGAAACTGCAGGCCAAGTGTAAATTGTGTGACCGTCTGCATCTTTTACAGTTTCTGTGTTTGCAGGAATTACAACATCAGCAGCGGGTGTATTGTAATCATACTGAGCTGAGGTTGTTGTGCCATCTGCATATTTAAAGGTGATAGTGTACTTGTTCGATGTCCACTGAGCAACCATAGTTGCATCACCGTAAAGGCCGGGGCCGTAATTTGCAGCCGAGAAAGTCTGACCGAGAAACTCTTCAAATCTGTTGTCACCTGAATCTACTTTCCAACCACTGAAAGTATATCCGTTCTTTGTTGCAGAAGGCAGAATAAAATCATCTTCAACTGTATATTCGGTGGTATAAG
The DNA here is from genome assembly GCA_045592465.1 of Acutalibacteraceae bacterium. GTDB lineage: Bacteria > Bacillota > Clostridia > Oscillospirales > Acutalibacteraceae > UBA6857. The sequence continues at coordinate 4,819 of JAZNUW010000046.1, forward strand.
GTGTTGAGCTTATGGTACCGCCGTTTGCATCATATGTGATTGTATATTCAATAGGAGTCCAGGTTGTGTAGATTGTTTTGCTTTCTGAAATTGTGTCGTCAGGTGAAACAAGACTTGTGCCTGCTTCATCATAACTCCAGCCTGCAAAAATGTATCCGCCTCTCACAGGTGTGGGAAGAGTGCCTACCTTGTCACCGTATTTATAATTTTCTCTGTAAAATCTGTTTCCGTTGCTGTCCTTGCCTATTTTGGGAATTCTTGATGATTTATAGATTGCAATATCTTTGAAGGTTGCTGATGTGCCACCGACATTGACATCGAAACGAACCTGCATTTCAACAGCATTTTCAGGTGCTGTGAATCCGTTTTGGGTTTCGGTTCCGGTTGTGCCCGCAGCACCAGCAACACTTACTGTTCCATCTTCAAGAATGAAGAACACAAACATCTGTGTATCGGCTGCAGCTGTAGTTTTGTATTCAACAGCATATTCCACACCGGGAGTAACAGGAATCGTGAAATGGTTGTTTCCTGAGCCGTAAGAAGTGTAAGCTTCTGAACTGCCGGTATTGGTCATAGTAAAGGCACCGTTAGCAAAATCAAAGGAAACAGAACCTGAACCGGACTCAATACTTGATGAATCTGAGTTAGCCCAATTAGAAAGTGAGAAAAGGTTTTCATAGTTAAGGTCGTAACTATCCAGTTTCCATGTTGAATAAAGAACACGGTCACCTGTTGTGTTTACAATAGTGTCAGCTGTTATACTATTGCCATCTTTGTCAACCCAACCACTGAAGCTGTAGTTTTCTCTTGTGGGTGTGGGAAGCGCGCCGTAAGCAGAAGCGTATGTTATTGTCTGACCGTTATGATATGAGGTCAAACCATCTGCTACCTTGCCGTTTTCATAAACACGAATGTTGCTGAATTTAACCGCATTATTTGAGCCGTTGGCATCAACACGAATACAAGCCTGAACAACTTCTGCTTTATTCGGAGCAGTAAACACACTATCCCAATTTGTTCCTGAAGAATATCTGTTACTTTCTCCATCAGAAAAGTCAACCCATGATCCGTTTGCATCACAGAAGAAGATATAAACATCCCATGCATTACCTTCTATATCGATGTCTACCATATAATCCTTTCCGGGTTCAACCGGGAAGAAGGGTGAAGAAGATGTTCCCTCGCCTGCACCGTCATTACATGTAAGTGTAAATCCGTTATCAGTTACATCAGAAAATGTAGCATTGCTTGCTGTTGTTGTATTCCATTTACTGAAATCAACAAGGTTGTCGAAGGTTATATTATACTGGTTGGCTGTCCAATCTGAAGAAAGAGTCCAGTCCTGATCAATTTTATAGCTTTTGTGGCCATCTAAAAGACTTCCGTTTGCGCTTGTAAACTCTTCACCGCTATCTCTTTTACCATTACCGTTATTATCAGAATACCAGCAATTAAAGGTATAACCTGTTCTTGTAGGAACGGGGAATGATGTGTCAAGCAGTGAGTTATAATAATACTTTTTGGTTGCAACAGCTGTTGCACCGGGAGCCGTATTAAATGCAACTTCGAACTGAGGAGCTGTCAGTGTAACAGGCACAGATGCTGCTGCACCGCCACTTGTTGCTCTTAAATACAGTGTGACTTTACCTGTGGAGGTGTTGTATCCATAGTCACTCTTGAACACACCTGCCAAGCCATTAACTTTGACATATGCACCTGAGCCTGAAGCAATTGCTGAAATGTCAGAGACGTTAACCTGACTTGAACTGCTTGATGAAACAGCATATGAGGGTGCCTGATACCATGAAACACCATACTGGTCAAGAACCTCACCTGTTGTTTTTCCGGTCTGACCTGATCCGTCCTTAGAAACAGTTGCACTAAGAGCAGACATACCTACAATTGAATTCTGATAAGGAGTGCCCGAAACAACCGACATATGATTATTCTGTGCGCTATTGTTATAGGTCCAGTTATTGCCGCTTGTGGAAAGAATACTGCTTGAGGATAAGCTAGCCGGGTTTTTACCGATGAACAAACGGAAGTTTTCATGACGCTCATTTCGTCCGGCAAAGTCAAAGGCATAATGATGATAAAGTTCCGTAGGGAAGCCATCGATATAGCCTTCATAAATGACATAATTATTGCCACTCCAGCCAAAAGAATCTGCATCAAACAATGTGTGGTTTTCTACCAGAGTGCCATATCCGTTGTTGGTTTTATAGCTTACAAAAAGATTGTTGTCCTTTTCGTCACCAGTGTTTGTCACGTTAACAACATATTTGATGTAATACTGACCGGCTGTTGCTGTTTCGGGTGCATATTCATATTCGATACATGTTCCTTTTGTATAGATATGAGTATCTGACCATGTATCACCGTTATTATCGTTATAAATGGCAGGCATAATAAATGCAAAACAGATATCAGTCCAACCGTTTGCCTTTGCAGTATTCACAGCATTTGTAATATCAATAGCGTGAAGACCAGTGCTGCTCTGTGAAAATGTATAGAGTGCCTGACTTTCTGTTATACCATAATAATTATATGCATTTGTAACGCCCTGCTGAGCATTATAGGTACTACCATAAACACTGGCGATATTGTTTACAGTGTGGCCTATGCTTGTAGCCTGACACTTTGAGGGATCAATCATAAAGACCTTGACGGATGCACCGCTTACAAGATTGCCCCCATGATTTCCTGTATTAAGATATAATGTAGCCTTGGTAGCAGTTGAAGGAAAGGAAGATATGGAGAATCTTGCATTGCCAACTGTTGTATTACCTGCTTCACCGTCACTACAAATAACAATTTTGTCGCTATCTGCACGTGAACCGCTATTGTTATTAATAGCTGCCAATGCTGACAAAGTAACACCCTTGTTAGTAGCACTTGCCTCAGGGAGCATACCGGGGAAGAACACCCAGCTTGACATGATCATAAGCACTGTCAGGATGAGCGATATTGATTTTTTGAAAAATTTGTTTTTCATTTTGTTTTCTCATCTCCTTAAGAAATTAATAAGATGTTTATTCTTGCGGCTTGACTGTTTTTTGCCCTATACATCTGACCTCCTTGTATGTTTGCGGCACTGAAAAACTGTCTTGCCTTTATATTGCTGAAACCTGCGAAAATGGTTTCAATTATACAGATTAATAATAACATTTTATATAGCTTTTTGTCAATAAAAACAAAAATAATTATATACTATTTATAAAAGAAAAATCGGCCCGTATTCTTCTTTGGAAAAATACAGACCGATATCTTATTTTTTTCATTGGCGGGGCTTATTTCCCCTGCCGTTTTGCTTCAGCGCGTACCGTTTATTTTGCGGCGGCACTTTTTTCAAGCTCTGCAACCTTGTTTTTGATGGTGTCATATGCGCCGTACCACTGCTTGCAGTCTTCGTCGTTTCTTCTGTCGGGAAGATCATAGTTTGAAAGAAGATACTGAGCAAACCACGGTGTGAATTTTTCAGCGCCGTAATAGTTAACGTGGCCGTCGTTGTAGAAATCCTTCACGAAATCATATTTTTCGTCAATGTCACAGACCAGATAATCAACGCCCTCTTCATCAAGGATGTCGCACATTGTGTTCATGCGCTTGGCTTCAAGCTCGTTGTAATTGTGCGGAGTGTCAAGGAAAAGCACCTGATAATCTTTTTTCTCAACATAGTCAAGAAGCTCATAAAGCTGCTGCTCGCACAAGGGATCCATGGGCGCTCTTTCATCTGTAACGTAGTTTTTTGTAACCTTATCAATAGGCGCAACCGTAAGCTCTTTGTGAATGAAGAAGCCCATATATTCAGACTCGGGATCCTTCAGCTCGTCAAAGGTGAAGCCTTCCTCTTCCCAACGGCTGTGATATCTTATGAACGAAAGGAAGAATGAGGGGTCAAAACGGGATGTGTCATCGTCCCACTTGCTGAGCACCTTGAGAGTTCTGTTTATTGCATTGAAACGGCTCATTGAAAAGAAGTCAAGCACGTCAATTACTCTTCTTGAACGTACGTCGTTGATTTCTCCCTTGTCGTAGCTGAGCATAAACGAACGCATATCAAATATCACAAGCTTCGGTGACTGATTCTTTTCAGCTTCAATAAGCATACTCTTGAGAAGCCATGTGGGCATCGCTTCAGTTGAAAGACAGTATGCAGTGATACCGTTTTCCTCAAATGCCTTCGGTGCTATCCAATATCTGTCCATACCGCTGGTGCCCGTGAAAACAACGTCAACAGTATCCTTTTCAAGATGCTGATAGGTTTCTATTCTCTGTGAGGAGTGGTCATTGTTATATTCGAAAAGATCGCACATAACATAAAGCAGCACAAGCACTGCAAGCACAAAGGCTACGGAGCGAAATAATTTTGCATTTTTCATAAACTATCTCCTCCTTAATATGCCTGATAAATGAAGTCGGCAGCATCATAGCTGGGACCGTATATACCGAAAACAAGCACGAATATCAGTGCTATGAAATATATAGCCCAACGGAAAACTATATTCTGCTTTGACAGAGTTTCTCTGATTTTCATGCCGTTTTCCTGAAGTACGCTTACACCAAGAAGTATAATAACTGCAACGAAGAGAATAAACATATTCTTTTCATCTATGCCCAGAGTGAATATCTTTCCGTCAAGGCCGAAAATGAAGTCAAGGTCAACCTCTGTGAATATGCTCTTGATTATGTGAAGTGCGGCTCTGAGTCCCGGTGATTTGACAAGAATCTTTGATATGCCGAGCACAAGGAAGGTACGCACTATCGTAAACAGCTTCCAGCTGAATGCTTCTGTGTTGATGTGAAGCTTTTCAATAAGCTTCTTGAATACAGGTGCAAGAGCAACACTGCCTGCAACTATTGTGGCATTATACAAACCGAAGGCAACATACTTCCAGTTTGCGCCGTGCCATATACCTATAAGGAAAAAGACAACAAAAGGTGTGATAACCGAAGGTACCAGCTTTGCAAGCTTTGCCTTGCCCATTTTTCTCAGAGCCTTGCTGATTTTTGTCAGAGGCTTTGAAAGCATAACGGGATAGAAGACGTATTCGCGCATCCATGCGCCGAGGGTTGCGTGCCATCTTCTCCAATAATCTGCAACGCTTGTGGAGAAGTAAGGTCTTTCAAAGTTCTGGGGCAGATCTATACCAAGAGTCTGTGCTGCACCTCTTGCGATATCAATACCTCCTGAGAAGTCACAATAAATCTGAAGAGCATACATAAGCATGCCAAAGAAATAAACAGAACCGTTATAGTCATCGAAGTGGCTTGAGAAAATTTCAGAAACAACCGGAGCTGCTCTGTCTGCAATAACCATCTTCTTGAAGAATCCCCAGAGCATAAGCTGTGCGCCGAATTTAAGATTATCATAATCGAAATCATGCTCTTTCATCAGCTGATTGCCAAGGTCACCGTATCTGTTGATAGGACCCTGAACAATTGAAGGGAAGAAAGATAAAAACAGTGCAAGTCTGCCGAAATGTGTTTCTGCTTCATATCTGCCTCTGCCTATATCAATGAGGTAACCCATAGCCTGGAATGAATAGAAAGAAATTCCAAGAGGTACAATTATGTTAACAAGAGGCAGTGATGCATCATATTTGAAAAGAGAAAACAGTGTGTTAACGTTTTCAATTGCAAAGTTGAGATATTTCACAACAGCCAGCACAAGCAGCACTGCAAGCACACTTGCAAACTGAACCTTGCGAATCTCGTTTGCTGATGCCTTTTTAAGCTCCTGCTTCTGGTCTCTTGTTATCTCCGGGCCTATTGCTGCAAGCTTTTTCTTATATATGTTTCTTTTCTTCTGCATGGCAAGGGCTGAAAAATATGTCACTGCCGTTGTGCCTAAAATAAAGGCAACCTGTGCCACACCGCTGAAAAGATAGAAAATATAGCTTGCTGTAAGCAACACTGCCCACTGGTACCGCTTAGGCACAAGATAGTAGACTACAAGCACTATACCGAGAAACAGCAAAAATCCTAATGAGGTATAAGCCATATCTTTTTACTCCTTACATTCATAAACATAAGCAGCTTATAATGTCAGCTGCTTATGAAAAAAATATTTTTTATCAGTCTTCGTCCTGAATTCTGAGAATCATCTCATACATAGCTTCAGCACTGTTGAAATTTTCTGCTGTCATATCATCAATTGAAATATCAATATCATATTCCATTGTAAGCTCGCTCACGATGGAAACAATATCAAACGAATCAAGCACACCGTCATCAACAAGTGTTTTTTCACTTTCAAAATCAATGTCACTTCTGATTTGTTGAAGAATGTCAAGTAACTTTTCCATTTTGCACCTCTTAAATAGTTTTTAACTGTATAATAACCGCAGCGCGGAAATTATCATTTATAGCAACAGTTTATAATATTATGACGATATTGTCAATAGGAAACTTATTTTAATACCTTACGGTTAATTTTGCCGTTTGCAGTTTTGGGTATCTCTGTTGTTTTTTCAACAAGCTTTGGCACCTTGAATGCTTCAAGATACTGAGCCATAAATTTCTTAAGCTCTGTTATATCAACGTCAGCACCGTTTTGCTCAACAATATTGAGTTTTGGTACACAGCCGCCCATTCTGTCTTCAACTGCAAAGCATGCACATTCTGCGATACCCGGGAAGCGAAGAACTACATTCTCGACCTCTGTAGGAGCAATCTTGAGTCCGCCGATGCTGATAACATCACCGCGTCTGCCAAGCATATAAACAAAGCCTTCTTCATCTATATAACCGATATCGTTAGTGTAAACAACGCCGTCAACGAGCACTTCCTTTGTCAGCTCAGGCTCATTATAATAGCACTGCATTGTCATACCACCGCTGATAGCAATAAGGCCCTGATTTGTTTTGCTTGACTTTATTTCCTTGCGGTCGTCGTCAACGATGAAAATATGCGCATTTTTATTGGGCTTACCAACACAGCTGATAAGACCCTTGTGCTGTGAATAGTCAAACATACTTACACAGCCTGCTTCTGATGAGCCGTAAGCAAAATAAAGCTTGGTTTCAGGCAGAATCTGGCAAAGAGTTTCCTTGTCAGCCTCAGGGAATGCTGCTGAGCCGGTGTGAATATGGTGAAGCTGTGCCGAATATTTTGCAAGCTGTTTCTTTGAAAGAAGAAGCAGCATACGCACTGCGGCGGGAGGCATAAGAATTGATGTTACGCCGTAATCTTCAATATATTTATAGAATTTTCTGATATCCTTGAATCCGTCCAGAAGCACAACAGTCGTGCCGGTGAGCATGCTCACATAGAGCTTTCTTATAGCTGAAGCGTGGTTAATGGGAGCAGGCACGAGATAAACGTTATCCTCGATGATTTCGGCACCGTACTGAACATTTTCAGAAACGGCAACAACTGCTCTATGAGAAATAACAACACCTTTTGACTTGCCTGTTGTACCTGTTGTAAAGAGAATATCGCAGGTCATTTCCTTTGTTGGGAAGGTGAACGTGAGACCGTCTTCGTAGTTACTCTCACCTATTTCTCTTACCTTATCTGAATCTACGCTTACAAAGTCGCCTTCAGCATCGGTGTTTGAAATTACCATTGCGGCACCAAGCTGAGAAGCAACGTCCTCAAGACCCTTTACACCGATTGACTTTTCAAGGGGCACGTGCACATTGCCTGTAAGCTGAATGGCAAAGCAGGAAACTGCGAACCAGATATCGGAATCTGACTTTACGATAATTCTTGAGCCTTTTTCAAAGCCGAAGGAATTTATATATTTTGCAAAGCCCTGAATTTCTTTCCATAGCTGAGCATAGGAAATTTCTTTATCATTAGCAATCACTGCCACCCTATCGGGTCTTTCTTCGGCAAATTTTGCAACTGCAGAAACTATTGAATCCATTGTTTTAACCTCCCTGTAATTTTTACAACTGTACATTATATAGGTTTATTGTGTCGATTTTATTAAATCTATCTAAATTGTGAATGTTTTTTAAAAGTTTTTCCTGATTTTCTTTTGAGAGAATACCCTCACTGCAAGCTGAAAGCTTTTCTTCAAGGTCGTACCACGTCAGAGGATTAGCTGCATCGCCGAGAGGTATAAGCACTGTTTTCTCCAGTACACTGCCTCCCTCGGTGGTTACAACAACCTTTGAGCCTCTTATGCCCTTGTCTCTGTCTTCCATAGACGGGTCAACTATAAGCTCAATACTGTGAATAACCCTGAGAAGCTCTTCGTCTATAGCCGAAATATCAAGATCGTCTAAATTGAAGTGTCCCTTTAATAGTGCAACAGCAAGAGAATAATGTATGGAGAACTTCGCATCGTCTGATGCTTTGGGAACTTTTATCTGTCCTGCAATATCAATAGCATTTTTGTAGATATACACCTTGACATCTTTTATCTTATCATTTTCAGCCATTCTCTTTCTTATATCAAGAGCGCACTCGACACCGCAGTGAGTATGACGGCAAGAGGGATAGGGCTTCATATAGCTCTCGCATATTGTAAAGGTTTCGCCGAGACCCTCGGTAATCATTTTTTCGTCTACCTCGTCACTCATAGCGTGGAAGTAGCCCTTCTTGCTCTCTAAGAAATACTCTGAACTTTTGACACCCTTTGAAATAATCTTAGCCGACAGAATACCCGTCTTAGCCGCATTGGCAGGGTTGATAGGCTTACAGCTCTGACCGCTTTCTGCAATGATAATAAGTCCGCTTGCCTGAACGGCCGAGAGGGCCATAGTGTTGTATATGCCCTCTTTGTCCATACCCATAAGTTTAGCCGCAACTGCACCGCAGGCAATAGCTCCCGCAGTACCTGTTGAATGGAAGCCTCTATGGACAAGTCCCGGCTGCACTGCCGCAGCAACCCGATTGTAAACTTCATAGCCCACATTTATAGCAGTGATTAAATCTTTACCGCTGACATCAAGGGTCTGACAGAGAGTAAAGGCAGCCGAAATAACGTGTGCACCTACGTGACCCATAGCCTTTCGGTTACCGTCATCCATGTCGGCACCGTGAGCCATGCATGCACTGAGAAACGCCGCATTGGCAGCGGGTATACGCTTTGATGAATAAATAAAGTCGCACTCCTCTTTACCGCCCATATCAGTTATAACATCGATAACAGCATCGTTGAAAGTACCGTTTACCTTGATGCCTGCAAAAGCTGCCGCATAATAGTCAGCAACATATCTCTTCGTAGTTTCGACTACTTCTTCGGGCAAATCCTCATATCTGAGGTTATATACAAAATCAGAAAGTATCTCACTAAGGTGAATCATACTATGCCTTCTTTCAGTTTACTTTAGATGTGATTAACTCATAAATTATAGCATAAAAATACAATTAAAGCAACTATCCGAAGACAGTTGCTTTAATGAAAATTTCAGATTATATGCTTCTTCTTATGTACTTGCCTCTGCCGCACTCTGCAGTGATCACGCCGTCCTTCTGAATAACCTCACCACGGCTGATTGTATACTTTGGCCAGCCCTTGAAGGTCATACCCTCATAGATTGAAAAATCACTGTAGCCGAAGAGCTCGGGTGTGATTGTCTTTTCAAGATCAAGGTCAACGATAGCAAGGTCCGCATCTTTTCCGATGGCAATTTCACCCTTATCCTCAAGACCGAATACCCTTGCAGTGTTTATGCTGTTAACCTGAGAGAGGGTATGGAGAGGAATATTTCTCTTATGATAACCCTCACTGAGAAGCACAGGCAAAATCATACCCGGGCCGCCGAAGCCTACATATACTCCCCAGATATCGTCGCCACGCTCATACTTCTTAGCCTTGTCAACAGGCACATTGTCTGTACCCATAGTCTTTACACTGCCGTTTCTGATACCCTCCCAGAGAGCTTCGATATCGCTCTGTGCATGAAGAGGAGGATTAACCTTAGCGAGAAGTCCTGCTTCGGCTTCGTCTGTAAGTGTGAGATACTGAGGACAGGTTTCGAGTGTAACATTTCCGCCGAAAGCGGCTTTGAGAGTTTCATACATTTTAACGGTACTGCCTGCAGCTGTATGTACCACATACATATTACCGTCAACAACCTTGTTAATCCACATCGAATCGGCAACGCAGGCTGTTTCAACAAATGTGGGCCTTGTCTTGCCAAAGTTTGCAAGGGAGTACTGATCTATATCCTGAGTCTTGAGATCTCTTTCGAGAGCACGGAAAACATCGGGGTCTTCGCAGTGCACGCAAAGAAGGAGCTTGGGAGATATCTCACGGAGCTGCTTTAAGATAAAGTACAAATCAGCCTTATCGAGAGTGAGAGCTTCCTCCTTAGGAATATCGTAGAAAAGATGTGCGATATCCTGCTTATCAAAGAAGAATTTAAAGGATGTGATGCCTAATTCTTCGATATAACCCTCAATTTGCTTGAGGTGAATTTTTGCACAAAGGCCCAAAGAAATGGCAAAGTCCACGAGAGAATTGTTTTCACCGTCATCAATAGCTTCCTTGACTGTCTCGAAGTAGTTGCCCTTACCTCTGTGGTAGTTGATAAGAGTGGTGAGACCGCCTATAGCCTGACGAGGTGTGTCATATCTGAAGGCATCACCCAGAGGCTTGTAAAGTCCTAAGTGCATATGCGGGTCAATAGTACCTGGCATAACGTAGAGACCTTCAGCATCGATAACCTCTGCTTCGCCCTCGTAAGATCCAGGAGCAAGTATAGCCGAAATCTTCTCTCCGTCTATAAGAAGGTCAACCTTTTTTTCTTCGTGTTCAAACACTACTGTGCCGTTTTTGATTAATTTTTTCATAACGCATTTTCCTTTTCTGTGATATTGAAAATTTTCAGGTTATTTACCAATGATACCCTTGAAGGAATTTTATGAGAAATTATTTTTCATCTTTGAGGCTGTAGAAATACTCTTTTACATAGTCGCTGTCTACAACATCGCCGTACTTCATCCATACATCGAGAAGGGCAGCCTTATGTGAAATTGTGATACGGTCAAAGAGACAATCCTCAACATAGCCGAGATTGTAGTTTCTTGTTACAGCGTCAACCGCAGTCGCTCTGCAACAGCCACTTGTTGAACCACCGACAATGATAACGGTATCAATACCGAGCTTTACGAGATAGCTCTGAAGAGGAGTGCCGTAGAAAGCACTCGCATAGCTTTTGGGGATAATCATCTCGTTGGGCAGAGGCTTTACGCACTCTAAAAGATCTGCTTCAGGTGCGCCGTCAATATACTTTGTCTGATCACGCTTTGTCTTTGTTGCAAAGCTGTCGAAAGCATTGGTAGCATTCTGTACGTTGCGGGTATAGAAAACAGGTACACCGCACTCTCTTGCAACGTCGCGGAGTGAGAGAATCTTTCTTACACCTGCCCAACAGGCCTCACCGCCCCCTGAAGGCCATTCGTCAAGCTGATCTTCAATAGGCTTATCAGCACCAATATAATTGGGCTGAAGGTCGACGATAAGAAGAAGTGGCTTTTTGCCGAAGCCTCTGGGCTGTCCGTAGTGACCTTTTTCAATTACTATTCTGTCAACATCAGTTAAACAATCTTCCCATGCGTGTTTCATTGTTTATATCTCCTTTAAATTAAATTACATACCAATATAGATTTTCTTGAGCTCGTCATTTGCTGCAATGTCACTCGCCCTGCCGCTGAGAGCTATCTTACCCTGCTGCATAGCATAGGCAGTGTCTGCCATCTTCAGCACCTGCTGAACATTCTGCTCAGTGATAAGCACACCGATGCCACCCTTATGGATAAGCTCTATTGCATCAAACATTTTCTGAGTGGCAATAGGTGAAAGGCCTATGGAGGGTTCATCAAGAATAAGAATTCTCGGTGAAGCCATGATGCTTCTCGCAATAGCTACCATCTGCTGCTGTCCACCGCTGAGGTTACCGCAGGCCTGCCTGAGCATACTCTTTAGCTCAGGAAAAACAGAAAACACATACTCTAAATTTTCTTTTTCCTTTGCCCTTGCTCTTTTAGCGTAAGCTCCCATTTCGATGTTTTCTATAACACTCATCTGCGGGAAAAGCTTTCTTCCTTCGGGCACCTGAATGATACCCTTTTCAACAGTTTTATCAGCACTGAGGTCTGTTATATCCTCACCGTCAAGGAATATCTTACCGCTTTTGATGGGATTGAGCTTTGATACAGCTCTTACAAGAGTAGTTTTACCCATACCGTTAGCGCCGATAAGAGCAACAATCTCACCATCTGCAATAGTAAGAGACACATCCTGAATAATACTGAGATTACCTATATTAACATATAAATTCTTTATTTCAAGCATCGTTTTCCTCCTGACTTCTGCCGAGATAAGACTCGATAACCTGAGCATTCTGAGATACCTCTTCGGGAGTACCCTTGCAGATAAGTCTGCCCGATTCGAGAACATATATCGTATCGGAAAGAGCCATAATAACGGGCATAATGTGCTCAATCATAAGAATAGTCACACCCTGCTCCTTGACATTACGGATAAGCTCAACCATTTCCTGACTTTCTGTGGGTGTAAGACCTGCCATAACCTCGTCAAGAAGCAAAAGCTCCGGATCGGTTGCAAGAGCTCTTGCAAGCTCGAGGCGTCTTTGCTCACCGGTATTGAGCGTGCCTGCGTCGGTATTCTCCTTGCCTGCAAGACCGGTGAAGATAATACACTGTTTTGCCTTGTTATAGGCTTCGGTCTTAGTTTTACACTTATTATACGCTCCGACAGCAACATTTTCAAGCACACTTAAGCTGCCGAAGGGTTTTGCTATCTGGAAGGTTCTGCCTATACCCATATGGCATATAACATGGGGCTTGAGATTTTCTATAGCCTTGCCGTTATATAGAATCTTACCTGAAGTTGCTTTGTAATAACCTGTAAGGCAGTTAAAGAGCGTTGTTTTTCCTGCACCGTTGGCACCGATAAGACCGACAATTTCACCCTTATTAATTTCAAGGGAAACATCATCCACTGCCTTGTTACCGTGGAAGTATTTACATACATTCTGAACTGAAAGTAGCGGCATATCAATTCCCCTTTCTCTTTCCTATATATTTTGTCATACGTCCATAGATACCGTCCGGGCAGAACATAATGAACATTATAATAAGAATGCCGTAAACTATCATATTGATACCGCTTACCATAGTGAAAAGGCTATTGCAGATTTCCTGAAGAGGGATAATCAGAAGTGCACCTAAAAGCGGGCCGTAAAGAGTACCGCTGCCGCCGATAATGCAGGGTACAATAGCTTCAACGGATATCGCACTTGCAAATACAATTGACGGATCGATAAAGCCGTAATATTGGGCGTAGAATGTGCCTGCAAGAGCAGCAAAGAATGCCGAAGATGAAATGGCAATAAGCTTATACTTGAGAACATTTACGCCAAGTGCTGCAGCCGCTTCCTGATTAGCTTTAATAGCAACAAGATTAAGTCCTGTCTTACTCTTTGACATAACGGCTATAAATACAGTTGCCAACACAACAAGAGCGAGGATTACCCAGTAATATGTCTTGTCACTTGCAAACTGATATTCTGAAGGCTTGACAAGATACGGAATAAGTATACCCGTTGCACCGCCGAGAGAGCTTGTGTTGTTTACAAGGATACGGAAAATCTCTGCAAAGGCAAGAGTTGCGAGGGCGAAGTAATCGTCTCTGAGCTTATATCTGAATGATAAGAAGCCGATAGCCGCACCGACGAGAGCAGCAAGAAGCGCACCCAAAATCATACCTATCCAAGGGGTTACACCGAACATAGTATAAAGAGCTGTTGAGGTGTATGCACCGATACCGAAGAAAACGGCATGGCCGAATGAGAACTGACCCGCATAGCCGCTCATAATGTTCCAGCTCTGGCCCAAGAGAGCTGCAATGAGTACGGATATACCTATGCAAAGAATATAGAAGTCAGCAAAAAAAGGAAACAGCACAGCGACCAAAATGAGCACTGCCAATGTAATACGGTTAAAATTCTTAGTGTTCACGTCTGTTACTCCTTCCGAAAAGTCCTGAGGGTTTAACCAAAAGAATCAGGATGAATGCGGCATAAACCGTAAGGTCACTCCAGCTGCCGCCGGCAATATAGCCTGTAAGAGACTCTACAATGCCTACAATGAGACCTGAGATAAGAGCACCCCAAAGGTTACCCATACCACCGAGAATTGCAATAACAAAGCACTTGAGCTGGAAGGTTTCACCGAGAGTTGGATAAATGCTGAGAATCGGAGTGAGAAGCGCACCTGCGATACCTGTGCAAAGGGCACCGATACCGAAAGCGATAGCATTGGTCTTTTTTATTACAACGCCCATAAGCTTTGCACCCTCTTTGTTCTGCGAACAGGATCTGATTGCCTTACCGATTCTTGTCTTATAAAGGATAAGGTAAATAGCCGCAGTCACTACAAGCACAACTGCAAAAGCAACTAGCTTTTCGGGGCTGATTGAAATAGCACCAAGCTGAATAACTCCGTCAAAATCGTCAACGTCCAGGGTCTTATAGTTGGGGCTGAAAATTGCAAGAAGACCGTTTTCGAGAACATATGCCACACCTAAGGTCAGAAGAAGCTGATTGTGTGTAGGTGCATCAGAAATCTTATCAATAAGAAAGTGCTGAATAATATATCCTAAAACAAAAAGTGTGATTGCCGCAAAAACAAGAGCGAGATAAGGACTTATGCCAAGAGAGGTCGACACTATATAAACGGCATACATACCGACCGTCATCATTGCGCCGTGGGCAAAGTTTGTAATTTTCATTACGCCGAAAATAAGTGAGAGTCCGAGAGCCGCCAGAGCATATACGCCACCCATAAGGGTACCGTCAAGAAATGCCTGAAAAAACTGCATATTCATTTAGCTGTCACTCTCCTTATCAAAAATTATTTCGCCCTCTGCATACTCCTTCGGAAAAACGATAACCTGCTTACCGTTCTGAATCTGAATGAGTACACCTGCAGAATTGATATTTTCACCTGCTTTGTCAAAGATAATCTCCTTCTGAGGCAGAAGATGCTCTGTCATATTTGTGTCGGCTAAAGCATCTCTTAATGCCTTGTGGTCCGTTGTACCTGCTCTTCTAAGAGCATCGGCAATAACCATAATTGATTCGTAACCGTAAATTGCACATACGGGTATTTCTTCACCGTGTCTTTCGCGGTATTCTCTGAGAAGATAGTCTGTTTCCTCGCTGTTGGGATTGTATCTGTAGTTGATATCGAAGAAACCGTCGGCAGCAGTACCGTAGGTATCGGTAAACTTAGCATCCGAGAAAGCACCGTTGGCAACACCGATAATTGCAGGAAAAGTTATCTTTCTGTCGATAAGCTCTTTAGCCAACATATTCTGGTCTGAATAATATCCTACGGGAATAAGAATGTCCGGGTCGAGAGATACGAGCTTTGTTACCTCTGAGCTAAGGGTTGAAGCTGTAGCACTGTAGGGAAGCATACCGATAATCTCAAGACCGGTTTCGTCAATTCTCGACTCAATGTATTCAGCAATACCCGTACCGTAGTTGGAGTCCTCATATATAATTGCAACTGTCTTCATATCGTCAGTTTTGATATAGGGAATATACTCAATAAAATTCGATGAGAAACCTACTGTGCTTGGCTGAATTCTGAAGGAATACTTATAACCGTTGGTGAGAAGTGTTTCACTTGCGGCAACGGTTACAACAAAGGGGATGCTGAACTTTTCAGCAGTACGTGACACAACCTGAGCAGAGCCGCTTGTATAAGTGCCTGTAAGAGCGCAGACATTCATATTGATAAGCTTCTGAGCCGCTGTTGCAGCGCCGCCAGCAGTACCCAGAGAGTCGACAGCCTTAAGCTCGAGCATTTTACCGTTTATACCGCCCTCGGCATTGATTTTATCTATGGCTATTTTTTGAGAGTTGACAAAAGCCTGTCCTTCATAAGCCATACTGCCTGTAAGGGGATGAATGGAGCCTATCTTTATAACATCACCGTCTTCTTCATTATCACAGCCTGCAAAGGAAAACACAAGCCCTGCAACAATGAGAAGAATAAGCACAAGGCACAAAATCTTTTTCATATGATCTTATACACTCCTTTATTTATTATCACAATATGTTTAATCGATTTTTTCGATAGAAATTATAACAAAAAACCATTGATTAGTCAATTAAAATTTATAAGCCAAATGTAAAAAGATTGTTACACATCTTTCACAAGAATTTCAATCAGCGCCTTCATAGGCTTATTGATATATTTATCCTTACGGTAAATCACAGCAATCTTTCTTTTTGCGGAAACCTGTCTGATACGGTAAAAATCAAGTTCCTTTTCAAGAGTGCCGTATTTTTTATAGCTCGAGGGAAGAAGCATAACACCGTTGCCGCCTTCAACCAGAGGAATTGCCGTTGACAGCTCGGAAACAGAAATATATATTTCAGGAGTAACTCCGCTTTTTCTGCAAAGTGAATGGAAAATATCCGTCAGCAGCTGACTGTCTTCAAGAACGATAAATTTCATATCTGCCACATCCTTGAAATCCAGCACTCCGTCACATGCTCTTTTTCTGAGTTCAAAGCTTGACGGTGCTGCAAGCATAATATATTCTTCTTCAGAGTTTATAACATTGAAATCATCATATTCCTCGTCATTTGATATAACGGTGTAAGCAAAATCGATGCTGCCCTCATTGAGGTTCTTAATTATCTCCTTCGATTTGCTTTCTATGAGCTTAAGGCTGACATCGGGATAGACCTTTCTGAAGGAGCTCACCACCTGAGGCATAAGAAAAATTGCTCTTGAGGGAGACATACCTATTCTGATGGTACCGCCTGCCCCTGAATCTGCATCTACAATGCTGTCGAGAGTTTCGCTGTAGGCATCCATGATTTTTCTTGCACCCTTGACATATATTTCACCGTACTGGGTAAGTCGCAGAGGTGTTGCAGACCTGTCAAAAAGGTTGACACCTATCTCTTTTTCAATTTTCTGAATATACTGACTTAAGGTTGACTGTGAAATGTTGAGTTGATCTGCCGCCCGAGAAAAATTCATACACTCACTCAGCGCCAACACATATTCAAAGCGTTTAAGGTCTGTCATAGCGATATCTCCTCTTTTTTATCTGTCTATTAATATAGCCCAACATTTTTGTTTTGTCAAATTAAAAGACGGGAAAAGCCTGTTTTGGCAGAATTTCCCGTCTGATTTTTATTTAAAGAGTATTTCTATGATTCTGTATATGAGCTTGAAAATTTTATTCACAGACTCAAGAACTGATGTTGAGGGTATATCCACAACCGGCTCTTTATCTTCATCATCCTCTGTTCCGCCGCCCACACTGCCACCGAGACTCTGACTGGAAAGCCATGAAAGGAAAGTGTCTTTAGTGGTGAGAGAAACTGCGTTGCCGTTACCGTCAAGAGTAACCATGTTGCTATAAAGCTTGCCGTTATTCATAACAAGGTCGTGGGCAACTGCATCCCAGGAGTTATGCTGGAAAACAGAATAAATCGGGTCAAGCACCGGTGTAATACCGTTGGGATTGACAAGAGGCGAAACAAAATAAGTCCAGCGGTTCACATCTTTGCAGGAAGAGTTTGTCTTCCAGTAATTCCACATATTGGTTGCAATACTGTGAGCATTAAGGCTTGTGTTTATGTAGTCGCTTCTGCAGGTGAACATCCATATGGGTGTATCCTTGAGTGCCTTAAGATCAGTGTTAGAGGGGTTATAAACTGATGACATGGGGAAGATAGCTGCAAAATATCCCGGATAAGCAGATGCAAGTCTTACAGTACCCTTGCCGCCCATTGAAAAACCTCCGAGATAAATTCGGTTGGTGTCAATGTTTTTCTTATATTTTAAAATGAATGCGTCAATAGACAGCTTAAGCTCACTCACAGGGCCGTTCCATGCCATATCAAGCTGCAGAGTCGGGTCACGGGGCAGAAAAATAAATGCGCCGCCGGTACCTTTGATTTTAGCCTGATACTCTTCGCTTGACCAGAGAGCAACCTCACAGTTTTCAAGCTGATAACGCTTATAGTCACCTGAGAACTGACCGTGAAGCCAGATTATAAGCGGATATTTTTTTGTGTCGCTTGTTTTCTTGACGGGAGTGTAATAAACGTAATCGAAATTGTTTTTTCCGTCTGCAAACTGTGATTCAAGCGCTTCCAGACCTTCACTTACACTCATTGCCGAAGCAGTGAAAGCAAAGCAAGAAATGATCATAGAAAGAACAAGCATAAGAGATAATATCTTTTTCACAGTCCGGCCTCCTTTGAACATAAAATTCGTATTTTGACTATTATACAATTATTTTTGTTATAAATCAATGTATAAATCTTTAAATATTATTACATTATTCCTTCACATTTTGTCTCTGCCATATCTTTTGGATAAACCGACATATTAGTCATACACTAGTAGGGACACACAATCCGGGAGTAATATTATGAAAATTTTGTTTTATGACACCAAGCCTTATGACAGAGAATCCTTTGAAAAAGTGATGCACATTTATAAGGATATCCAAATTGATTTTCTAAAGACCGACATTTCGGGACGGACAGTTTTTCTTGCAAAGGGATATGATGCGGTCTGCGTTTTTGTTGCCTCTGACGTGAACGAAAACATTCTGCGCATACTTTCCGATTTGGGAGTGAAGCTGATTCTTCTGCGCTGCGCAGGCTTCAACAATGTTGATATAGGTGCCGCAGGCCGCTTTGGCATAAGTGTCATGCGTGTGCCGGGGTACTCTCCCGAAGCGGTAGCCGAGCATGCACTGGCTTTAGCCTTTGCAGCAAACCGACACATTCATAAGGCATATATAAAGGTACGCGAAAACAATTTCAGTCTTATGGGTCTGACGGGCAAAAATTTTTACGGCAAAACTGCAGGCATAATCGGTACGGGCAAAATAGGTGCCGCCATGGCTAAATGCTGTTATGGCATAGGGATGAAGGTTATTGCCTGTGATATGCATAAGAATCCTGACCTGCCCTTTGCAGAATATGTTTCTCTTAGTGAGATTTTTTCTGAAAGCGACCTTATTTCTCTGCATTGTCCGCTGACAGAGGAAACCTATCATATGATAGACCTTGAGGCCATTGAAAAAATGAAAGACGGAGTTATTCTTATCAACACATCAAGAGGTGCCCTCATAAGCTCGGAAGATCTTATCAAGGGAATCCGCCGGCATAAGTTTTCAGGTGTAGGCCTTGATGTTTATGAAGAAGAGGATGAAAATGTTTTTGAAAATCGTGAGGATGATATCCTTGAAAACTCCATAACGGCAAGACTTTTATCTTTTCCGAATGTTATCATAACTTCACACCAGGGCTTTCTGACAGAGGAGGCACTCGATGCCATAAGCAAAACAACCTTTGAAAATGCCAGAAGCTTTATGAACGGCACGCCTATAACCGAGAATATAGTGCAGAATTAAAAAAAATCAGGCGACACTCCGAAAGAAGTGTCGCCGTCATTTTTAATATAAGTGTTCTGCAATTGTTATGCAAGAACTGCTGCTGCAGTTGTTTCGGGTTCTGCAGGAGTTTCACCCTTATTTTCTTCAATAACACCACCGATGTAATCGAAGAGGAACTGTGCTGTATCCATGGGATCAAGACCGAAAGCGTTACAGATCTTTACATAAACCTTAAGGAACTTAAGAGCAATCTTTGCAATCTTAAGAGCAGGCTTAAGGCTACTTGCGGGAAGATCAAGAATCCAGCTGTATTCGCCAAGGAGCTTTTCAGCTTCACTTGCAAGACCGCCTTCTGTTGTGTCTTCTGTTTCGGGAGCAGCTGTTGTCTCTTCTGTTGCGAAAGCAACTGATGCAAGAGAGAATGTCATAATGAGTGCGAGAACTAATGCAATAATCTTTTTCATAATTATTTGCCTCCTTAATATTGGTAACTAAAGTATATCTTCTGCAGCTGAATTTGTCAAGAAGAAATTGAAATAAACCGCAATTATCATTCTTTTGGTGCACGAAGCTTTTTCTGAATTTCTTTAATCAGACTTTCTTTGTCTTCATCAGATAAAACTCTGAAGGATATAAGGAGCTTCTGTTCTTCTTTAGGCAAATATGCAACGGGGTCAACATTTCCTTCACTGACGAAGGCTGATTCACTGCTGACTTTATCATAGTTGTTGCTCTGCTCTTTGCCTGCAATATAACCGATTGTTGCATTATAAACACTTGAAAGCTTTGCAAGATTTTCAATTGAAGGGCTGGTCACACCGTTTTCATAAAGAGTGTAGGTTGTTCTGTCTATACCGAGAACATTCGCAATATCCTGCTGGGTGAGCTTATGCTGTTTTCTGATTCTTCTGAGACTTTCTGCTACTGTCATAGAATTCACGTCCTTATCTGTTTTTATAGTACTCATAAATATTCTGAGCATCTTTTTTTGTTATGCCTTTCACCGCCGAAAGCTCTTCGGGGGTGGCGTTTTTGATTTTTGCGAGGGTTCTGAAGTTAAGCAGCAGTGCAGTCGCTTTTTTCTCACCTATACCCTCAATTTTTGTCAGGCTTGTGTGCACCGTATTTTTTGTGTGCTTCTGCTTGTGATAGGAAATTGCAAAACGGTGAACCTCCTCCTGAATGGTTGACACGAGAGTGAACACTCCCCTGCCCGAGGTTATGCTGATTTCTCCGCCGTCAGAGGCTATTGCTCTTGTGCGGTGCTTCGAGTCTTTGACCATGCCGAAAACGGGTATATCAAAGCCGAAGGCCTCAACTATGGGTTTAACTGCATTCACCTGACCCTGACCGCCGTCAAGAAGAATAAGGTCGGGAAGTCTGCCGAAGCCCTCACCCGTTTGCTGCTGCTCAACATATCTGTTAAGTCGCCGCGAAATAACCTCTCTCATTGAGCCATAATCGTCCTGACCGTCAAAGCCTTTGATTGCAAAGCGTCTGTATGCACTGCGAAGCGGCTGAGCATTTCTGAATACAACCATACCTGCCACGTTGTCACTGCCCGCAGTGTGGGATATATCGTACGACTCGAT
The DNA here is from genome assembly GCA_045592465.1 of Acutalibacteraceae bacterium. Classification (GTDB taxonomy): domain Bacteria; phylum Bacillota; class Clostridia; order Oscillospirales; family Acutalibacteraceae; genus UBA6857. Next base: position 25,780 of record JAZNUW010000046.1, read on the forward strand.
ATATTCAGGTGTTTTTGAAAGACCTAACAGCTTCTGCAATTCGTCAAGTATTGCCGTTTCTCTGCCTTTTCTGCCAAGACTTTCGCCGAGCTTCTGGGCGGCATTCTGAAGGCACATTTCCATAACACGTACCTTTTCACCGCGCTGAGGCTTGAGAATAACCGCCTTTTTGCCGCGCATACCTGAAAGGTACTCCTCTATCAGCGCCTTATCGGTAACATCACCGTCAACCACCACAAGTGGCGGAACCTGTCTGCCCGTTGAATAATAGGATATTATAAGCTCATATCGGGTGTCGGCAAGGTTTTCAGAATAATCTATAATGAAATGCTCCGTGTTGACAAGAAGACCCTCTCTGAAACAAAGCACTGCAAGACAAGCCTTGTTGCCGCGCTGAGCAATTGCAAAAACATCCTCTTCAACACTGCCCTCCACCACAACCTTCTGCCTTGCGGCGATGCGGTCAATGGCCTTAATTCTGTCACGCAGACGGGCAGCCTTTTCGAATTCAAGGTTTTCGGCAGCCGTTTCCATTTCTGCTTGCAGCTTTTTCACCGTTTCGGCACTGCCACCCTTTATAAAATCAACGGCACTGCTTAGATTTTCCTCATATTCCCTCTGGCTGACTTTGCCTGCACAGGGAGCAGAGCATTTATGAATAAAATAATTCAGGCAGGGTCTGCCGTTACGGTTAATATTTTTAGGAAAGCTTTTATTACAGGTGGGCAGCATAAAAATTTCGGAAGCCTGCTCAACGACATTTGTCACACTGTAATTGCCCATATATGGTCCGAGGTACTCTGCCGTGTCATCGTCTTTTCTGAAGCAGGCGGAAATCCTGCCCCATGGGTTTGGTGTGATTTTAATATAGCTGTAGCCCTTATCATCCTTGAGCAGGATGTTATATTTGGGCATATTCTGCTTTATAAGACTGCATTCCAGCACAAGTGCTTCAAATTCGCTATCGGTCAGAATATAGTCAAAATCGTTAACATTTTCAACCATTTTGCGCACCTTTGCCGGATGCTTATTCTGTGAGCCGAAATATTGGCTGACTCTGTTTTTCAGTTTTTTTGCCTTGCCGATGTATATAATTTTATTGGATTTATCCTTCATAATATAGACACCGGGAGTCAGAGGGAGATTCATGGCCTTCTGCCTCAGAATATGAAGCTTTTCATTTGAAGCCAATGTAATCACCTCCCGACGAATATGTTATATTTTATCACATTTTGACGAATTATACAATAGCTTTCAAAAGATAAAACGGCTGTATAAAGTAATTTAATACAATACACAACCGTTATTTTTTTTATTTGAACTTGTCAAAGAAAGATGACTTCTTTTTCTCTTCGCCCACAACGTTACCGTCAGGAATATTATTCTTGGGCTTGTTTGTCAGAGTAGCATCGAAATCTCTGAGAAGGTCTTTCTGCTTCTGTGAAAGATTTCTCGGCACCTCAACGATAATCTTGACAAACTGGTCACCCTTGCTGCGTGAGGAAAGCTGCTGGATGCCTCTGCCTCTGAAACGGAAAACCTCACCGGGCTGTGTGCCTGCGGGAAGCTCATATTTAACCTTGCCGTCAAGAGTGGGAATATAAAGAGTGTCGCCCAGTGCTGCCTGAGCATAAGTAACTGCAACCTCACACCATACGTCAAAGCCGTCTCTTTCAAAGAAGGGATGGGGTCTGACATTGACATTGACACGAAGGTCACCCTTAGGTCCGCCGTTAATGCCGGGATTGCCTCCACCTCTGACGTTGAGAGTCTGTCTGTCATCTATACCTGCAGGAATATCGATTTCTGCTGTCTGTCTTTTTCTCACAAAGCCGGTGCCTCTGCAGTTGCCGCAGGGATTTTTGATAGTCTTACCCTTGCCGCCACAGTCTGTGCACTGTCTTGATGTGCTCATAACACCGAAAGGTGTTCTCTGCTGAATGTTAACCTGACCTCTGCCTCCACAGGTTTTGCAGGTTTCGGGTGATGTGCCCTTTGCACAGCCGTTGCCACCACATTCTGCGCAGACCTCACTTCTTTCAACGTTGACCGTCTTCTTGCAGCCCTTTGCTGCTTCTTCAAAGGAAATGGTCACATTTGTCTGAATGGTTGCACCCTTTCTCGGAGCATTGGGATTCTGCTGTCTGCCGCCGCCAAAGCCTCCGCCGAAGCCACCGCCGAACATACTGCCGAGAATGTCGCCAAGGCCAAAAGCATCCCCGAAGCCGCCAAAACCACCGCCGAAGCCGCCTGCACCGAAGTTAGGGTCAACGCCTGCATGGCCGTACTGGTCATAACGTGCCTTCTTATCAGCATCGGAGAGTACCTCGTAAGCCTCATTTGCCTCTTTGAACTTTGCTTCTGCCGTTGTATCGCCCGGGTTAAGATCAGGATGATACTGCTTTGCAAGCTTGCGGTAGGCCTTTTTTATTTCATCGTCTGAGGCGCCCTTGCTGACACCTAAGACTTCATAGTAATCGCGTTTATTTTCTGCCATTTAATATGTTCCTCTCAATGCACAATCAGGAGCTGCCGTTAAGACAGCTCCGGAAAGTCAATTAGTTAGCATCTGTGAAGTTTGCATCGGTGTAGCCTGCGTCTGAATAGCCGTCTGCACCTGCACCGGGATCTGCATAGCCGCCCTGAGCACCTGCAAAGTCGTTGGGGTTAAATCCGCCTGCCTGCTGTGCGCCCTGAGTCTGCTGATAAAGCTTTTCACTGATTTTGTAGAAAGCCTGAGTGAGTGCTTCCTTTTCGTTTTTGATAAGGTTGATATCCTCACCCTGAAGAGCATTCTTGAGAGCATCAATCTTTGACTGGATTTCTGCCTTATCTTCTGCGGGAAGATTCTGTGCACCTTCTTCTGAGAGAATCTTTTCACACTGATAAACCATCTGGTCTGCTTCGTTTCTTGTGTCAACGTCTTCTCTGCGCTTCTTATCCTCCTGAGCAAACTGCTCTGCTTCTCTGACAGCCTTTTCAATGTCTTCCTTTGACATATTTGTTGAAGATGTGATTGAAATTGACTGCTCCTTGCCTGTGCCGAGATCCTTAGCACTTACGTGTACGATACCGTTGGCGTCAATGTCGAATGTTACTTCGATCTGGGGCACACCGCGGCGTGCAGGCATAATGCCGTCAAGGCTGAATATGCCGAGAGTCTTGTTGTCCTTAGCGAATTCTCTTTCGCCCTGAAGAACGTGAACCTCTACTGAAGGCTGATTGTCAACTGCAGTTGAGAAAATCTGGCTCTTCTTTGTGGGGATAGTTGTGTTTCTTTCGATAACCTTTGTGTTGATACCGCCCATTGTTTCGATACCGAGTGAAAGGGGTGTAACGTCGAGAAGAAGAAGTCCCTTAACGTCGCCGCCGAGAACACCGCCCTGAAGAGCAGCACCGATTGCTACACATTCGTCGGGGTTGATGCCCTTAAAGGGTTCCTTGCCGATATACTTTTTGATAGCTTCGCTTACTGCGGGGATTCTTGATGAACCGCCAACCATAAGCACCTTATCAATTTCTGAAGCGTTGAGACCTGAGTCAGCCATTGCCTGACGAACGGGGCCCATTGTTGATTCAACAAGGTCTGCTGTGAGTTCGTTGAACTTTGCTCTTGAAAGTGTTGTTTCAAGATGCTTGGGACCTGTTGCGTCTGCTGTGATATAGGGAAGTGAAATCGCTGATGTTGTTACGCCTGAAAGCTCAATCTTTGCCTTTTCTGCAGCTTCCTTAAGTCTCTGCATAGCCATCTTGTCACCGCGAAGGTCAACACCCTGCTCTGCCTTGAAGCCTGCAACAAGCCAGTCAATGATTCTCTGGTCAAAGTCGTCACCGCCGAGACGGTTGTTACCTGCAGTTGCAAGAACCTCCTGAACGCCGTCACCCATTTCGATGATTGAAACGTCGAAGGTACCGCCGCCAAGGTCATAAACCATAACCTTCTGATCAGCTTCCTTATCAATGCCGTAAGCAAGAGCTGCTGCTGTGGGCTCGTTGATAATTCTCTTTACTTCAAGACCTGCAATTTTACCTGCGTCCTTTGTTGCCTGACGCTGAGCATCTGTGAAGTAAGCGGGAACTGTGATAACTGCCTCTGTAACTCTTTCTCCGAGGTATGCTTCTGCGTCTGCCTTAAGCTTCTGAAGAATCATAGCTGAGATTTCCTGAGGAGTATAGTTTTTGCCGTCAATAGCAACATGATAGTTTGAACCCATCTGTCTTTTGATTGAAGCAATTGTTCTGTCGGGGTTTGTAACTGCCTGGCGCTTTGCAACCTGACCAACCATTCTTTCGCCTGTTTTTGAGAAAGCAACAACTGAGGGAGTTGTTCTTGCGCCTTCTGCGTTTGCAATAACAGTGGGCTCGCCGCCTTCGATAACTGCTACGCATGAGTTTGTTGTACCTAAGTCGATACCGATAATCTTTGCCATAATATTTACCTCCAAAAAGTAATTGAGTTTATTTTTTATTATTGTATGTTTATGTTAAAAGCTTTCGCTTTAGTTTGCTACCTTAACCATGGCAGGTCTTAAGACCTTATCGCCTATTTTATAGCCCTTTGAGAACACCTGAGCAAGAACATTTTCGCCGAGAGTGTCATCATCAATATGCATCACCGCACTGTGGAAGTTGGGGTCAAATGCATCACCTTCTTCACCGAAAGCCTCAACGCCCAGCTTTTTAAGTGTATCAGTAAAGCCCTGATAAATCATTTCTACGCCTTTTTTATAGGATTCAAAATCAGAATCCGTAACACCTAAGGCTCTGTCGAAATTGTCAAGTATGGGAAGCAGCTCACTCATACAGCTCGCTTTGGCTTCGAGCCATGTTGCTTCTTTTTCTTTAGCAGTGCGTTTTCTGTAATTGTCATATTCTGCTAAGGTTCTTATGTGTGCTTCCTTAGCGGCAGCAAGCTCTTTTTCAAGCTCAGCCGTACCCGCGTCCTTAGCATCAACGGTTTCTTCAGCTGTATCCACTGCTTCTTTTTCAACAGCTTCCGGGGTTTTGTCTTTTTTAGCCATTATTCATCCTCCAAAGTATCTGTGAGCATTTCACCGACAAGGCCTGTCAGGTATTCAATGCTTGGAATTAGTTTTGCGTAATTGAGTCTTGTGGGACCTATGATGCCTATGGCACCGCCGTCGTGACCGCCCACGTTATATCTTGCAATAATCATGCTGGAATTTTCAAGCTGACGGTATTTGTTTTCTTTGCCGATGATAACCTGCAGACCGCCTGCCACATCGGAGATTGCTCTTTCAAGCTTATCCTTTTCGTCAAAGAACTGCATCATATCATAAATGTCACTGCCGAATTCTCTGTGATGAAGAAGATTCTGCTCACCCTCGAGCCTTATTTCAGCCTGGAGTGCCTGAGCCGCTATGTCTGCAAGCACCACAAACAGAGGTGACATCGCAAGAGCATTTATTCCCAGTGAAGCAACCAGAGTCTGAATCATAACTGTGCCCACATCGCTGACGGGTCTGCCTATGAAGCACTCTCTGACTATATCATAGAAGGTGTCTATCATTTCACGTGTCAGCTCGGTTTCGGTTTTGCATATGCCGTTTTTGATGATGCCGTTTGAGGTCATCATAACTATCATTGCAATTCTTGTGCCGACGGGAACAAGCTCAATATGCTTTATCACCGCCCCTTCGTCTGTGGGGGTGGTTGAAAGCGCTGCACAGCCTGTCATTCTTGCAAGAATTTCGCCTGCTTTTTCAAGCAGCTTGTCAGGGTTACCCATTGAACGCGAAAGCTCATTCTTAATAAGCAGCCGTTCATCTTCGCTCAGGGCATCCTCATTCATAAGATGGTCGATATAATATCTGTAGCCCTTTTGTGAGGGTACTCTGCCGGCTGAGGTGTGAGGCTGCTCTAAAAGACCCAGCTCCGACAGCTCCGACATTTCGTTTCTTATGGTTGCTGAAGACACTGAAATCGGAAGGGTCTGCATAAGCATCTTTGAACCGATGGGCTCGCCTGTTTTTATATAATGCTCAACAACAGCACAAAGTATAAGCTCTTTTCTCTTGCCGAGTTCCATATCTTCACCTTCCTTGTTGCGAGTATCAGTTTTTAGCACTCTTGACTATTGAGTGCTAACCACTATCACAAATATACTATGCTTGCTAAAAAAAGTCAATAGAAAAAAGCAACTTTTTTCAAAATTTTTCAAAAAAAGTTGCTTTAAACATTATATTATACTTTTCAGCTTCTGTGATAAACAAACCTTGTTCCTTCTTCGAGCTTTGCATAAATCGCCCTGTCATCAACCAGGCTCTGCAGGAAGTTGCGGACCATAACGGCATATGTGGGATATTTAGCTGTAACAATATTAAGGTTAAGCCCTTCTATAAGCTCAGCAAATATCTCATCAAAGGTGAGTCCCTCACATATATCGTAAAGAAGCTCCTTCCTTTCTTTCATTCTCATGATGTTGTATTCGGCAAGCTCTGCAATATTTTCAGTAGGCTCATCATGAGCAGGGACAAATATCTTGCCCTTCATTGTTTTGATTTCCTCAAGGGTTTCAAGTGCTGCATTGACATTATAAAAGAAAGGCAGCTTATGCTCATCCCATGTTCTTTTTGAAAGAATTGCATCAGCAAGAAAAACAACATCGTCGCTGGTTCTCACACCAACCATATCAAATGAGTGACCCGGCAGTGAAATTATCTCAAGCCCTTCGGGAGTTTTTTCGGGAGTGATAACCTCGGCAACTGTGGGTTCAACCATAAAGAAGGGGTTGCGGCTTTTATCCGTATCTATACCGGCATAATAAAACTTTGCTTCAAGGTCGGGATACTCCACAAAGAAGCTCTCCCCTTTCGGTGCAAGAATTCTGCAGCCGTACTTATCAAGAAAATATTTGTTACCTGCAATATGGTCAACATGACAGTGAGTGTCAATAACCGTTTTGACCCTGAGATTTTTTGCACCAAGCAGTCTGTCAAGACCTCTTATCATTCTTGGATGATCGCAGGTGTCAACAAGCACAACCTCACCGTTGCCGGCATCAATTATGCCCACATTGGAAAAAGCTGAGTAATATGAGGTTTTTCCTATAAGGTTCTTTATTTCAAACATAACTATACACCTTCATAATAATTCTGTACCGATAAACGGACTTTTATTTAAAAAATAATGTTGCAAATATAAAATGGCAGTGATAAAATAGACAAAGAAAAAACATAAAAGGAGGGCAGAAAATGAAAATTGCAGTTGTGGGCTCAAGAAGCATAAATGCCGATATTCCTGACGGAATTATTCCCGAAAATGTAACAGTAATATATTCGGGCGCCGCAAAAGGTGTTGACATCTCTGCAAGGCGCTATGCTGAAAGGCATCACATTCTGATAATGGAAATTCTGCCCGAATATGACCTTTACGGCAAAACAGCTCCTCTTAAGCGTAACGACATAATCATAAAGCTTGCAGACGAGGTTTATATCTTTTGGGACGGCAAGAGCCGCGGCAGCACTTATGTTATCAATAAATGCATAGAAACCGGCAAGCCCTATCACCTTTTCAGATTCACCGACGGAGAATTTGAAGAAATTGCCTAAAAAGTGTGCCTTTATCGTTTTGATAAAGGCACTT
>JAZNUW010000047.1:0-2241 GCA_045592465.1 Acutalibacteraceae bacterium
TTCCCAAAATCGCTTTTTCAGCTTGGAGCGCCGAGCGATTTTGACCACTGCGCCATCCTCGCCTCGCTTCCTCCGCCACAGGCGGCGCTTCAGCGACGATGCAGCTCCAGCGGAAACGAGACTAGCCTATTCCACAAAAAAAAACCTTACTAATGAAGCCCCAACTTAGCTTATATTTTTTTAATGAATTGGTTACACCATAAATTGAAGCTGCACTTCATGAATGCACTTCGTGCATGAAAAATGGCCGCAGTTTTCACCGCGACCACTTTTATTTTTATTCTTTCAGCAAAACTCCGCTTTGCCTCCGCCCTCGCCGGGCAGGCGTTACTTTTTGCTACCGCCCAAAAAGTAACCAAAAACGCGTTGATGTTATAAGCTTTTTATTTTCGCTATAAGCTTATCCACATCTTCCTCTTTCGTTGCCCAACTGGTGCAGAAGCGCACTGCATGCCTGTCCCCTGCCTTGCACCAATAAGAAAAAGCAAAATCCTCACTGAAATATGCCATCTGCTCATCAGTCAGGCACGGGAACTGCTGATTCGTGGGCGAATCAAAATAAAGAGGAATACCCTTTTCCTCAAAGGCATCGCGTATCTTTTTTGCAAGACCGACAGCATGCAAGGCAATTTTATAATAAAGCCCCTGAGTGAAAAGCGTGTCAAACTGAAGGCCTAAAAGCCTGCCCTTGGCAAGCATGGCTCCCTTTTGCTTTTCAATGTAACGGAAGTCCTTTTTATAGCTGTCATTAGTGATAACAAGAGCCTCACCGAAAAGCGCACCCACCTTGGTGCCGCCAATATAAAAGGCATCGCAAAGCCTCGCAATATCAGCCATAGTCAGGTCATTTTTCTCGCTCATAAGACCATAACCAAGTCTTGCGCCGTCAAGGTACAGGGGAATTTTTCTCTCACGGCAAAGCTCAGACAGCTCCGTGAGCTGTGCCTTAGAATAAAGTGTGCCGTTTTCTGTGGGGAAGGATATATAAACCATGGCAGGCTGCACAATGTGCTCGTGTGTCACATCATTATAGTGTGCATCAAGGGTGTCTTTCACCTGCTTTGCAGTGACAGTGCCGTCATCACTGGGCAGGGTGATAACCTTGTGTCCTGTGGCCTCAACTGCACCTGTTTCGTGCACATTTATGTGACCTGTGTGAGCGCACATAACACCCTGGTGGGGTCTTAGTACGCTTGAAATAAACAGCAGATTTGTCTGTGTGCCACCCACAAGAAAATGCACGTCAGCCGAGGGCATATCACACTCTTTTTTTATCTTTTCGGCTGCGGCAAAGCAATATTCATCCTCACCGTATCCGGGAGTCATTTCAAGGTTAGTCTCAGCGAGCCTTGCAATAATTTCAGGTGTTGCTCCCTGAGTGTAATCGCTTTCAAATCTTATCATGCTTCCTCTTCCTCGTCGCTTTCCTCAAGTCCTAAAATTTCGAGTGCTGAGTTACGGTCAATTTCTTCCACACTTCTGAGTTTTTTCTGAATTTGATTGTTTCTTGACTGTGCTTCGTCAAGGCTCTTGCCGGCTTCACCGATTTTCTTTCTTGCCTTTTCAAGAAGCACACCGAATTTATCATACTGCACCTTTGCTGCTGCAAGCACCACTCTGACCTCCTTGGCCTTTTCGTTTATAGCCATAGCCTTGAAGCCCACTGAAAGTGAATTGAGCAGTGCAGTTATTGTGCTCGGACCTGCAACCATAACATTAAACTCATTGTGGCAGCGCTCTGCAACACCGTTTTTAGAAGATATTATTTCGCTGTAAAGCCCCTCTGTGGCAAGGTACATAATAGCAAAGGGAGTGGTGGCAGGCTCATTGATATATTTTTTAATTTCCTTAGCCTGATTCAGCACTGTGGTTTCAAGCGCCTTTCTCTCGGCCTCAACTGCAGCATTGTCGCCTCTGTCGGCGGCATCACAAAGTCTGATATAGCTTTCAACAGGGAATTTCGAGTCAATAGGCAGATATGTCACAGCAGACTTGTCGTCACTTGAGGGAATTTTAACCGCAAACTCTACTATATTTTTTGAGGCAGGATTTGTCATAACGTTGCGCTCAAACATGCCGGGGATTGTCTGGTCGAGCAGGCCCTCAAGCTGCACCTCAGCCCAGGTGCCTCTTGCCTTGACGTTGGTGAGAATACGGTTGAGTGAGGTTACATTTTCCGTCACACCTGTGGAAAGAATCTTCATCTCACCAAGCGATTTATAAACATTTTCAAGCTGCTCG
>JAZNUW010000048.1:0-2659 GCA_045592465.1 Acutalibacteraceae bacterium
GTTTTCTTTATAAGCCCGGGCTCATCGACCGCCTGTACACGTGGTGATAAAACAGGAGTTGCCGATAACAAAAGACAAATAACCAGCACTACCGATATTATTGATTTTATTCTTCGTTTTAACACACTAATCATCTCCCGACAAATCAAGTATTGCTTTCCAGGTACGAAAGCATATTTCCGATAACCTTTTCTGCTATTGCTTTAAAATCGAACCGTGAAACAAATTCAATAGCTTCATCAATTTTGGCCTGAGGCACTCTGTAGATAAGAAATGTAGCCTCAAGAAAACGCCTGACCTTACGCTCCATAGTGAAATACATATCACAGGGCTTGGTCATAAAGCTCCTCATAACTCCACCGGAAGCAATCTCCAGCTCAAAAAAATCCTTCTCTTCAAGGTGAGGAAGATGCTCCCCGAATATAATTTCGAGTTTTTTTGTTATTGTATGCTGAATAATGTCAGTCGTGTGCGACAGGGAATAAGACACTGCATAAAGCTCTCTTATGTGCTCACTTGATTCTGCCATATATAATTGCAAGGTTGTTTCAGCCGCATAAAAAAGTATCTTATCATCCGTCACACCCTGCAAAAGCTGTTGTGTCGATTCAAACTGACTCTCAATCACATATTTCACAAGCTCGCTCAATATGTTTTCCTTGCTTTTCATAAGACGGTTCATAGCACTTACGTTTACTCCTGCCTGTCGGGCTATCTCACGTGTTGTTGATTCGTGATACCCTTTTTCAAGGAAAAGTCTTGCAGCGCTATGCAGAATCCTTGAACGCATTGTTTCTTCATTGTGATTTTGCATATCCTCACCCTCACTAAACCATACTCCGAACCGCGGTTCGCACCTCGATTTAAGCACAGGATATCACAAACGAACGAGCTTGTCAATAATTTAACAATATTTTTTTGTGAAAATATTGTATACGTGACCTTCTTTGCGAAAAAATAAATAAAAGCCATTTTTCTTTGTTATTTTTTCGACAAAAATATCTAAATGACTTGATTAAAGCTTTAATTTATAGTATGCTAATATGGGGAAAATTGGAAGGCATATATTTTATATATATACTATTATATATATGCTCTGTTATGCCTTTCTTTAAGAATATATATTTCCTTTCCGCAGATTACTGCAATTTATTTTAAAAGGAGAAAAGCAAAATGCAAAAGGTTCAGTTTACCGAAACAGTGTTGCGTGATGCTAACCAGTCACTTATCGCAACACGAATGAAATTCAGCGAGTTTGAGCCCGTCCTTTCAGAGCTTGATAAAGCAGGCTACTACTCATTGGAGTGCTGGGGCGGAGCAACTTTTGACTCTTGCCTTCGTTACCTTAAGGAAGACCCTTGGGAAAGACTCAGAAAAATCAAAAAGGCTTGTCCCAATACAAAGCTTCAGATGCTTCTCAGAGGTCAGAACCTCTTAGGCTATCATCACTATCCCGATGACGTTGTTCGTATGTTCGTTAAGAAGAGCGTAGAAAACGGCATTGATATCATCAGAATTTTTGACGCACTCAACGACGTTAAGAACATTGAGGTTGCTGTTGACGAAACAGTTAAGAACGGTGCTATTGCATCAGGTGCTATCTGCTACACAATCAGCCCCATCCACACTCTTGACTCCTACGTTGAGCTTGCTAAAAATATGCAGAAGCTTGGTTGTCAGACAATTGCAATCAAGGATATGGCAGGTATCCTCAGTCCAGCAGAGGCTTATAAGCTTGTATCATCACTCAAGGAGGCTGTTGACCTTCCCATTGTGCTTCACACACACTGCACAACAGGTCTCGGCTTTATGACCTGCCTTAAGGCTGTCGAAGCAGGCGTTGACGTTATCGACACTGCTATTTCAACAATGTCAGGCGGTACAGCACAGCCCGCAACAGAAACACTCAACTACACTCTTTCAGAGCTTGGCTACGAAACAGGTCTTAACTCCGATGCTCTCAGAAGCATCGCAGACTTCTTCAAGCCCATCAGAAACGAAGCTCTTGAAAGCGGTCTTCTTAATCCCACAGTTCTTTGCACAGATGCAAAGGCACTTGACTATCAGGTTCCCGGTGGTATGCTTTCAAACCTTGTTGCTCAGCTTACTGCACAGGGCAAGATGGATAAATTTGACGAGGTTCTTCTTGAAACTCCCCGCGTACGTGAGGATTTAGGTTATCCTCCCCTTGTTACGCCTATGAGCCAGATGGTTGGTGTTCAGGCTACAAATAACGTGCTTGCAGGCGAACGCTACAAGAACGTTTCAAAGGAAGTTAAGGCTTACCTTAAGGGTGAGTACGGCAGTGCACCCGGCAAGCTTAACGAGGATGTTAAGAAGCAGATTCTCGGTGACGAAAAAGAAATTGAAGGCAGATATGCCGATACTCTTGAGCCTGCATTCGAGACAGCAAAGGCTGAAATCGGCAAAAAGGCTAAGAGTGATGAAGACGTTCTTTCATATATTGCATTCCCCACACAGGCAGAAAGCTTCTTTGATTACCGCGATGAAATGGCTACAAAGACATACAGCTACGAATTCAAGGCTATTGACTAAGGAGGAATTTATATGATGCTTCTTCCTTTAATGAAATTATCAGAGGCCTTAAGCACTTCAGGTCTTGGCTTTGTTATTGTTCTTGCCGTGCTTGCTGTACTTG
>JAZNUW010000049.1:0-12256 GCA_045592465.1 Acutalibacteraceae bacterium
GTGAAAACCATAACACTGACACTTGTAATAAGTGAGAAAATCACTGCTTTATGCATGCTGAAAAGGCGGTTGCTTTTTATTTTCATCACATCACCCAGACGCGTACTTAAATATTCACTCAGCGGCAGGGACACAGTGATAATTGAAAGAGTTGATAGCACCGACAGCAGAAGCCCCACACTCTTGCAGGCAAATGGGTTAACAGTGAGAATTATCGTCAGGGCAAGACCAAGTGAATTCAGCGGGTCGGCCTTTAGTGACGTGCAGTCGGCGTGATGCTTCATAATGCGCATTGTGCCTGCTCTTATGACCGAGGGGCTGAAATCTGCCAGAAACATAACAAAAACGGTGAAGGCCGAGAGCATGGCGCTTTTCAGCCTTTTGTGTCTGAGCTTTCTCAGCAGAATCTCCGCGCCCAGGGCAAGAATTGTCAGATGCATACCCGAAACGGCCATAAGATGTGCTATGCCGATAAACCTGAAATCCTCATAAATGCTGTTGCTCAGGCTGTCCTTGTTGCCCGTAACAAGTGCTGTGAGCACCCCTGCGATGTCTTTGCTGAAATGCTTTTTGAGAGAGGCACTGATTTGATTTCTCATCGCACTGCCGAAATAGCTTACAGGCTTTGTACCCTGCCGTGTTACGGTAATATTTCTGATGCGGTTAGCTCCGATATATATTTTTTCACTCTTGAAGTAATCGGCTATATCCTTAACTCCGCCGCCGACCTCGTAAAGCCTGCCGTCAAAGCTCAGCACATTCCCTATTGTGAAATCTTCGGGCTTCATATCTTCATATTCGGTGCTGAATGACAGGCGCATATTGCCTTGATATTTCTTGCTGTCAATTGAGATGATTTCAGCCTCACAATAATATCTGCGATAAGCTATGTTATATTCGGGCTCTTCTTTAACGGCGGCGACAATTCTGCTTTCGCTGCCGACTAAGTCGCGTACCGAAGTGAAATCTCTTTCGGCAAAGAAAAACATCAGCGATGAAATGCACACACTGACACAGACCGCAGGCACAAAAAGGCTTTTGCGGCTCTTTTTTATAAGCAGACTCAGGGTGAAAAGCAGATAGGAAACGAAAGCGATAATCTGAGTGAGAGTGGAGTTGCCGATATATGTAAGCACTGTCAGCCACAAAAGAAATGTGAAACCGACAGTGCAAAAGGGTCTTTTCATATATTACAGCAGGTCGTCAAAGAGGCGGATGTTTGCCTTGACCTTCTTGAGTTCACCTGACTGCTCTTTTTTGATAATTTCAACGATACGGTCGTTGATGGGGGTAGGAACTCCGCACTTTCTGCCCCATTCGCAGACTACGCCGTTGATAGCATCAACCTCGCAGGGCTTGCCTGCCTTAAGGTCCTGAAGCATTGAGGGTTCAATTGCGCGGTGCTTCTTCATTGCGATGGGAACGAGAAGAGTGGAAACAAATCTCTTAACGGGGTTGGTGTAATAGAAGAGCTTTGTGATATCCTTGCCCTGAACGGGTGCGAAAACTGCACCTGCAGCATGACCGACATCGATGCATTCCTTCATGCAGCGAACAGCAACCTTTTTAGCATCCTTATCTTCTGAAACGTCACCGAATCTGCCGCCGACAACTGTGCCGAGACCTGAGAAGGTTGCATTGATAAGAAGCTTTGACCAGCGTGCGCCGAGAAGATTGTTTTCTTCGTGTACGGGGCACATAAGCTCAAGAATTTCTTTAACCATTCTGAACTGCTCATCTGTGATGCCCTCCATCTTGCCCATGTGGAATGAGAGACTGTCGGGTTCACTTGTGAGTGTGCACACACCGGGAGAAACAAGTGCTGCACCCCATTCAACTGCACAGCCCATAGTGTGTTCTGTGCCGACGATTTCGGCAATACCCGGCTCGGGGATGCCGTTCTGAAGGGTAACGATAACGCCCTTTTCGGTGATATAATCCTTAAGCATGGTTACAACTTCTTTGTTGAAAAGCTGCTTTGTCATAAGGAAGATAACGTCATATTTTTTTGTCATTTCATCGGGAGTGATAGCTGTTACAGGCACTGTCATATTAACGGTACCGTTAATGGTTGCGCCCTTTTCATTAAGTGCTGCAACGTGAGCCTTGTTACGGTTGATAAGGTCGATTTTGCCGCCGTTTTTAGTGATGTAAGCACCGAGAACAGTACCAAGTGAGCCTGCACCGTAAATTGCACAAGAAACATCTTTCATAATTTACACCGTCCTGATTTTATAGTTTTGTTTTTAACAGGATTAAGATAACACATTTTTAAATGAAAAGCAACCAAAAACACAAAATTAGAGCAGAAAATTCTATTGACAAAGAAATGGGATTATGCTAAAATACAAAAGCAATCGAAAAGCAACCTTTGCCGAAAGGCAAAAGCATACTTCGTCGAAGACGAAATATCACACAATGCGAAGCGTTGTATAATATGGGGGGGTAGCTCAGCTGGGAGCCCAAGGTACTCAGAAACACACCCCACCAAAAACTTGATAAATAAATTACTCAGTATGCCCTTTTATGGGGGCGTAGCTCAGCTGGGAGAGCGCTTGAATGGCATTCAAGAGGTCAAGAGTTCGATCCTCTCCGTCTCCACCAACAGCATACTGAGTAATTAATTTTTTGTTTTAATTTTCATATTTATAAAAATCCGAGGGTTTTAGCCTCGGATTCTTAACATTAAACCTCAAAATATAGTTGTTTTTATATTTCTAATTTAATTCTACCTGCATTTTGTTGCAAAAACACTAAGAAACAAGTACAATAAGTGCAGAGGTGATACACATGAATATGTATAAGTTTGGAAATTACATTTGCAAGCTTCGTGAAGAAAAAAATCTTACTCAAGCCGAGCTTGCTAATCAATTGGATGTTTCAGATAAATCAATATCCAAATGGGAAAATGGACAGGCATTCCCTAGAATAGAAACCTTTGAAAAGCTTGCAGTTGCTTTGGATACAACTGTTGAGGATATTTTTTCAGCGAGTAAAGACGGAATAAAAAGAATTTGCATAGCTAACAACTTTTATTATGTAATGCAGATTGATGTTGACGGACAGTTATATTCAATAAGAGCAGATGAAAGTAAATGGATTGAAATAAATGATAAAACAGATTCAGTAGTAATTAAAATTACAGGTGAATTTTTAACGGCTGAATCGTTCGGGGATTTGGATAAAAGTGCTTCTAGTCTAAAAGAAAAACTTATGTTTAAGTTTGTGAAAAAGGCAACATCTGAGTTGATGAGTTTGATTTTACAGGTAGATTGTACATACAAGATTTCAAACATATATCCTGAGTCGTTGCTTACTGTTGAGCATGACGGTTTTGATCTTGGTGATAAAACATTAATGTTTCAGGATTTTCAGATTATGTATCCGAAGGTTATTTGTGAAAATGATACAAGAGTCGAACTGTTGGATGCAAGAGGCAAGAACAGCAAAGAAATTATCAAAAAGTATAAAAAGTTAGGTCTTCAATCTGATATGGGGCTGGATTTTAGTACAATGTTTCTTGCATATCCATTGAGAGGTGCATACTTTAAACATTTATGCAAGCCTGCCGTTTTAAAGAAAAACATTTTAACGGCTGATGTTCACAAGGCAAACACAGAAAAGAGAAACAGTGGTAAAAAAATCGGCTGTTTAAGTGTTTGTTTTTCTCTAATTGCAGTTTTATTATTTTGGTTTATATTGGATTGTTTTGTTTTTTCTGTGATTTTCGTAGCTTCTGAAAAGCCGTATTTAGTTGCTTCTGATTATTCAACAATAACTTACAAAGACGATGTTTATTTAAGAATTGAAGAATTGCCAGAATATGCATATCCTACTACAATGCTCGGAGCTACAATTTGGGAGGACTCAAGAACAGATGGACTTTCAAAATGGGATCAATCTATGCAGGATGACAAGGTTCAGCTGTTTGAGGATGATGAGGGCAGAGAATATCTATGGTTGGTAGAAGATTATGTAGATAATGTCCTTGGTGCAAAGGAAAATGGTGAAGATAAAGAATATGAAGATTTTGACGAACATTATGTATATGTTTGTGAAAATCCTTAAAAGAATAACCGAGCAGAGCGAAAAACTCTGCTCGGTCCTTTTTACGCCACCTTATCAAGTCCCACCATAAACTGCTCAAAGTCAACATTAATTGCATATTCCTGATTTATTATGCTGTTAATTTATTGAAGTTTTGTTTAATTTGTGATATACTATCCGAGTTGGTTAAAAAAGTACGTAAAATAATGGACAAAGCAAAACCGAAAGGAGATTCACCTATGGAAAAAAATGAACTGCTTCGCAGGCAAAAGCTTTACCTTTTCGATATGGACGGTACCTTGTATTTAGGCAGTCAGCTCTATGATTTCACACTTGAGCTGCTGGATACTCTCAGAAAAACAGGCCGCAGATATCTTTTTATGACAAATAACTCATCCAAGAGCGTTGAAGATTATGTGAAAAAGCTGGATTCTCTCGGAATTAAAGCAAGCAGAGAAGATTTTATGACCTCTTCTCAGGCTACTGCTTATTATCTTCACAAGCACCACGAGGGCCGGAAGCTCTATGTCTGCGGTACCGAATCCTTGAAAGAAGAGCTTCGCCGTGAGGGATTTACGGTGACAACAGATGTTGATGAAACTGAATGTATCGTTATGGGCTTTGACACAGAGCTGACCTTTCAGAAGCTTCACGATGTGAGCTTTATGCTGCTCACACGTCCTGAGCTGCCCTATATCGCAACTAACCCTGACTATGTGTGCCCCACAGAATTCGGCTCAGTGCCCGACTGCGGAAGTGTCTGCGATATGATTTATAACGCAACAAAAAAGCGCCCCGTTGTTATCGGCAAGCCGTCACCTCTGATGCCTCAGCTTGCAATGGAAGCTCTGGGAGTTTCGGCAGATGAAGCCTGTGTGGTGGGTGACCGCATCTACACAGACGTGAAATCAGGCCTTAATGCAGGCATCACAGCTATTCTTGTTATGAGTGGCGAAACTACGCAGGAAATCCTCGACGAAAGCGAGGATAAACCTCATCTTGTGTTGCAGAATGCAGGAGAAATTCTGGCAGCGATCAAAGAGTAAGGCTTAAAATACTGCTCCATAATTAATAAAAACCGGGCAAAAACTGTCCGGTTTCTTTTGCTCTTTTTGGGGGTACCGGCAGAAGCTGCCGCGAGGTAAATCACATCAGGATTTACAGTAGCCTGAAATGATTTTTCTCAAACTCTATCAGTCCGTCGTTTCTCATTTTGCACAGCTCATTTGACATGGCACTTCTGTCAACAGACAGGAAATCTACAAGCTGCTGACGGTTAAAGGGGATTATCAGGCTTGAGCTTTTCTGCTTTTTTGCCTCTTCTGACAAATATGATATCAGCTTTTCGCGTGTTGAACGTTTAGACATATGACTGAGCTTCTGAACGAGCTTTCTGTTTTGTTCGGATATTGCAAAAAACATATTCTGAACTACCATTGTGTGAAAACGGCAAGCTGAAGAGCAGGTGGTGAGAATTCGTCTGACATCGAAAAAAATCACTGTGCTGTCTTCAATTGCCACCACATCATTGTGCAGCACTCCGCTTTCGGGTGCGACATAGGCTTCGCCGAAGAGCTCGCCAACCGATATCTGCCCGAGAATGCTGCGGTTTCCCCAATAATCATCGTTTTGAATATGAAGGGTTCCTTTTGCCAGAACAGCAATATCACTCAGATGCTCACCTTGCCTGAAAACATATTCACCTTTTTTAAAAGAGCGCACCCTTGTGTTAAGGCAGGACATCATCGCTTCAATTTCAGAATCGCCGACACCTGCAAACAGGGAAGTTCTTTTCAGAACAGGAAGGTACTTTTTCATAAAACACTCCATTTCGTTGTAAAAACAACCGATTTGTTATAAATATTTTATTATAATCAAAGCATAAAATCAAGACAGGAGCAAAAAAATGATAAGAAAAATTATAAAAATTGATGAAGAAAAATGTAACGGCTGTGGCGCCTGTGCAGCTGCTTGCCACGAGGGCGCAATTGAAATGATAAACGGCAAGGCAAGGCTGACAAGGGAAGATTATTGTGACGGACTCGGAGACTGTCTGCCTGCGTGCCCTGTGGATGCAATTTCATTTGAGGAAAGAGAGGCACCTGCCTATGACGAAAAGGCAGTTATTGCAGCAAAAGAAAAGAAGGCATCTGCACCTCTTCCCTGCGGTTGCCCGGGAACAAACTCAAAAGCCATTCACAGAGAAAAAACCGAGTGCAGTGTTTCCGCGGTACCTTCAACAAGTCAGCTTTCACAATGGCCAGTTCAGATAAAGCTTGTGCCTGTGAACGCACCGTATTTTAACGGTGCAAGGCTTTTGGTTGCTGCTGACTGTACTGCCTATGCTTACGGCAATTTTCACAACGAATTTATACGCAATCACGTCACTCTTATCGGATGCCCGAAGCTTGATGCAGGGGACTATGCTGAAAAGCTGACAGCAATTATTGCCAACAACGATATCAGAAGTGTGACAGTGGTGCGCATGGAGGTGCCCTGCTGCGGCGGTATTGAATTTGCGGTTAAAAAGGCACTGCAGGCAAGCGGAAAATTTATCCCGTGGAGTGTTGTCACAATTTCCACTGACGGAAGAATTCTGGATTAAATCTCATTAAACAAAAGCATCCCGGCTTGACCGGGATGCTTTTTTCAATTTTTCACACCGTATAGCTTTACTGCTTCATAAGCCTGCTGAGGATAGTCTGTCAGAATGCAGTCGGCACCGTTTTCAGTGAGTGCTTTTACTTCTTCTTCGCTGTTGATTGTCCAGTACTGAACGGCAATATTATTCTTATGAGCATAATTGAGCATTTCTCTTGTGCCGAGATTTATCAGATTGTCAAAGGCACTTGCACCGTAAGGAATCTGTAAGGCAGTATAAGAGGGAGAAACATCCTGTAAATCCCAGCCCATTCTGTAATAAAAGTAAAACTGTACAGCCTCAATTGCATCGGCAGTGCGGTTGATTTCAGGATATTTCTCTGCCATATATGCCGATGTCAGTGGTGCAAAGGTAGACCATATTGTTCTGCTCTGAAGATTTCTTTCTGTAATTATTGAATAGAGCTTGTCGGCAGCCTTTCTTCCGTCAGGACCTATGCTTTTGATTTCTATTATGTAACGGTATTGCTTTTCACCGCAGTTTTCTTCAACATAATCGATAACCTCGTCGCAGGTTACTACTTTCAAGTTGTAGGGAATATCGTCGCCTCTGAGACCTCTGTAGGGATATTCACCGTTTATGCTGAAGTTTTCGCCCATGTTGAGCTGCTTGGCTTCCTCGAGAGTCAGTGACGAAACAAAAGCATTTTTCTTGCCTAAGGTTTCGTTGACATCAGTTATTGCATCATAGGTCAGGTCGTGAATGAGCACAAGTTCGCCGTCTTTGGTTATCTGCACATCAAATTCCAATGTGTCAACTCCCAGGGAATCGGCATTCTCAACAATGTTTTCAAATGCCATAAGAGTGTTCTGCGGGGCAAGGCCTGCACCTGAACGGTGGGCGGCGATATCGGGACTGAGGTATTCACTTACATATGGGTTGCTGCTTTCGGGATATGCCTCAACAGGAGTGTCAGGGCTGCCGGCATCTCCCATTGTGAGAATTATGGGTATGAGCATAAGTGCGGCAACAACACCGTGAAAAATATTTTTAACTGTCAGAAATATAGTTGACATAAGATTCTCCTTTCATAGTGACTGCTTTTATTATATAGCAAACAAACAATCTGTGCAAGTATATATTTTGGCACAGAAGCAATTTTGCTTGAAAAAGAGCCTTATTAATGCTATACTGATAAAAACACTCAAAGGAGAAAGCTTATGCATTTATTAAAGGCAGATAAAGCTCATTATCAGGGACAGGCTGACCCGTACATATTAAAAAGCGGCGGCAGATATTATATTTATGTCACAGGCCACGATGCCGTTTACGCCTATGAATCAGACAGTCTTTTTGACGGATGGAAGTATTATGGCAAGGTTATGACTATGGAGGGTCACGATTCCTTCTGGGCACCGAGTGTAATAGAGCTTGACGGAAAATTTTATATGTATAACTCAATTGAGATTTACAACGATACACCAGACAAAGGCGGCCACAGGGGAGCGATGCACGTGAGTGTTGCTGATAACCCTCTCGGGCCTTTTACGGGTACCAGGCAGATTCTGCATCCGTTTTCAATTGACTCACACATTGTGAAAAACGAGACAGGCCTTTTCCTCTTTTATTCCGCCAACAGATTTGAGGGTGAGCGCATAGGTACCTGCATATATGTTGACAAAATGCTTGATCCCTTCACACCGACAGGGGAGCCCGTGCTCGTTGTTGAGCCGACACTTGACGAAGATATCTACAGACGCGACCGCTATAAAAAAGGTCAGCACTGGCACACCATAGAGGGTGCATTCTATTTCAAAGAGGGCGACTGGCAATATGTGATGTATTCGGGCAACTGCTTTGAGCAGCCAACCTATTATATCGGTTACGCAAGAGCAAGAACAGATGAAACTGACCTGACAAAGATAAAATTTGAGAAATATCCTGACGACAACACCTATTGCCCGGTGCTCAGTGCCAATGAGTTTGAGGAGGGCACAGGCCATCATTCCATGATTAAAGAAGACGGTCAGTGGTATGCGATTTATCACGCCCGCGATTATGAAAACACTGACGGCGCAAGTGCCTTTGATGCAAGAAATGCCCGCATCTGCAAGCTTAACGTGAGCGATGGCATCATCACCGCTGAACGCTATAAAGACCATATTTAAGCTTTAAAGTCACACCTCGGTGTGGCTTTTTTATACGCGGGAAAGGGGAAATCTTTTTTAAGATTCCGTTGCCACCGCAATTCGTTTGCAAAATCGGCAAATTACTTGCTTTTTAAGGTAAAATAATGTTAAAATTAAAAAGGTAATAAAAATTAAGGAGGAAAACCATGAAAAAGCTTATTTCGGTTTTAATCATTGTGGTGATGTGCCTGAGCTCAGTGCCTCTGCAGGGCTTTGTGGGTTTAGATTTGCCTGAGCTGAAGCTTTCAGCCTTTGCAGCAAGTGCAGACATTACCAATGGTGATTATACCTACAGAATCGTCGACGGTAATGCAGTTATTGTCGGTGTAAACAAAAAAATTAAAGGAAGTATAGCTGTTCCGTCTGTGCTTGACGGCTACACAGTTACAGAAATCGGTTACGGTGCGTTTGGTGAATGCTATCATATTACGGCAGTCACAATTCCGGATACGGTCATAAAAATCGGTCAAAGTGCGTTCAGCAATTGCCAGAATATGACTTCTGTCACAATTCCCGATAGCGTAACAGATATAGAATATTATGCTTTCAGCTATTGCACAAGCCTTGTTGAGGTGACTGTTCCTTCAAGTGTCAAAAATCTTGGCAGCAGTGTTTTTTCATACTGCACAAACCTTATTTCAGTCACTCTTCCTGCAACTCTTGAAGAAATTAAAAACAACACATTTTATAGCTGTGGAAGCCTTAGCGGCATTGATATTCCTGTAAGTGTAAAGTCAATAGGTAGCGGAGCTTTTTATAACTGTGACAGCATTCTCTCACTGACAATTCCTCAGGGGGTTGAAACAATAGGTGAGGAGGCTTTTGCAGATTGTGATAATATCAGAACTGTTTCCCTTCCATCAAGTGTAACGAGCATTGGTCTTCGTGCATTTGTCGATTCAGTTTCATTAGAACGATTCAGTGTTGCCTCAACCAACGATAACTATATGGATGTTGACGGCGTCTTATTCAGCAAAGACGGCACTGAGCTTATTCAGTATGCTATTGGCAATGAGAGAACAGCTTACACAGTACCTGACAGCGTAATAAAAATTATGCCTTATGCCTTTTCTCTTGCAGACGACTATATTCATCACAGATATGGCAATCTTGTTAACCTGAAAATTCCTGCAAGTGTAAGAAGAATAGAAGAAGGTGCATTCTGTGATTTAGAAAGCCTTGTAACAGTTGAGTGCGCCGGTGCAACTATTGAACATATCGGTGAGAGTGCATTTCAGGGTTGTGAAGGTCTGAAATCAATAAACATACCTGAGGGTATATCGGAAATTCCTTATGGGTGCTTCTCATCTTGTCACAGTCTTGAAACAGTCAATATTCCCGACAGCGTAACAATAATCGGTGACTATGCTTTCAACAACACGGGAAGCCTTAAAAGTCTTGATTTAAGCCCGGCGCTTGAAGCTATAAATTATGGCGCTTTTGATGGTAGCGGCGTTGTGTCATTTACTGTTCCTGCTACGGTTAAGTCTATTTCAAGCTTTGCTTTTTCAGGCCAGCTTTCTGAAATTAATCTCAGCAGCGGTCTTGAAAGAATAGAAGAGAATGCTTTCTACGGTGCAGGCAATCTCAAAGCAATAAATATTCCTGACACTGTTGTTTATATCGGCCAGGATGCATTCAAATATACATACGCAATGACAGAGATAACCGTTGACAGTGACAATGATTTTTATTCAAATGACGATATGGGTGTCCTTTTTAACAAGGATAAAACTGTTCTTGTTAAATATCCTCTCGGAAATCCTGAAAGAAAGTATATTGTTCCCGATTCGGTTCTCAGAATAAAAGAAGCTGCTTTTGAATACAGCAGACTGCTCAGAGATGTTGTTGTTCCTGAAGGTGTAACAAATATTGGTGCACATGCCTTTGAACAATGCACAAGTCTTTATGATATCACTCTTCCTAAAAGTCTGGTTTCAGTCGGATATGCCGCCTTTAATGACTGCTCATATCTTGCTGACGTTTATTATACAGGCACCGAAAGTCAGTGGGACAAAATTATAATCAGTGATGAAAATGACGAGCTTTTAAAGGCAAACAGAATACACTATTCTTATACTCATGAGCATATTCTGTCTCTCAATAAGGTTAAGGAGCCCACTTGCGGCCATTACGGTACATATAATTACTACTGTGCCTGCGGCTTCACTTATGATAAAGAAATTCTGCCTACAGGTAACCACACATGGAGTGACTGGACAGAAGAAATAAAGCCCACATGCACCAATGACGGCTCAGAAGAAAGACGCTGTGCCGTGTGTCAACAAACAGAACGAAGAACTGTTCCGTCTATAGGTGGAGAGCATCAGTGGAACGACTGGGAGCTGAAGAAAGTTGCAAACTGCGGTCAGGAAGGTTTTGAAGAAAGAACCTGTAATCTTTGTAACGGTACCGAAGAAAGAAAGCTTGAAAAAGTCGGTGAGCATGAGTGGAGCGAGTGGAAGCTCAGCTATGCTGAAAATTGCGGAAATGAAGGCTTAAGAACAAGAACCTGCTCTGTTTGCTCTCTTAAAGAGTATGATTACATCAAGCCTCACGGTGAACACAAGTGGGATGATTGGAAAGATTATATAAAAGCCACCTGCACTAATAAGGGCCAGGAAAGAAGACAATGCACCGTTTGCGGAAGAATGGAATACAGAGATATTCTTGCTATGGGCGGTGCCCATCAGTGGGGCGACTGGGTCTTCTATAAGGGCTCATGTGTCAAAGGCGCAACTGAAATAAGAACTTGCTCTGTCTGTGGTGGTACTGAAGAGAGAAATATGACGATTACAGGTCAGCACGAATGGGGCGACTGGATAGAAGAAACAAAGCCTTCCTGCACAAAAGAGGGCAATGAATACAGAGCATGCAAAAACTGTGATGACAGGGATTACAGAGAAATTCCAAGCCTCGGTGGACATAAGTATGGCGAATGGGAACTGAAGCTCACTTCAAACTGCGGCAGACAAGGCAGAGAAGAACGCGTCTGTTCTGTTTGTTATTTTAATGAAATCAGAGAACTGCCTACAGTTGGTGAACACATATGGTCACAGTGGGAAAGAAGGATTGAACCCACCTGCACAAAAGTGGGCTATGAGTATCAATATTGTACTGTTTGCGGCATGGATATATATAATGAAATTCCGTCATTGGGCACCGAGCACAGCTGGAGCGAATGGGAATTTGTCTGGGGATCTTGTGTAGACGGTGCAACCGAAAAAAGAGTTTGCTCAATCTGTAAAGCAGAAGAACACAGAGATATGACAATTTCCGGAAAGCACGACTGGTCTGATTGGGAAGTTGAATATGACCCGAAGTGCTTTGACGAAGGTTATGAATCCAGACACTGCAAAAACTGCGACGCCACAGAAGGCAGAAATGTTCCCGCTATAGGTGAACACGACTGGGGCGA
>JAZNUW010000050.1:0-7395 GCA_045592465.1 Acutalibacteraceae bacterium
CCAAAGATATCATCAATGTTGCCGCTGTCGTCTGATGATTCTCTTTTATCAATAAATTCAACGTTAAGGTCAAAGTCGGGCATTGTGAAGGTGACATATCTGCCTTCATACACTGCATCCTCAAGAACAACCTCGTTACCGTCTGCATCGGTAAACTTCCAGCCGCCAAGGTTTTCTACGGCAATGTTTGCATCGAGCTTTACTTCATCGCCGAACCACTCTCTCGCGTTACCGCCCATAACAAGATTGCCTCTGCTGAGCTTATGAAGAAGTTTTATATTTGTGGTGCGGTTTATATCCTCAATTATGAAGGGGTCATTTTCAACAGGGTTGTAAACTATCTTAATCTCGTGGGTACCTGATTTTTCGGGTGCAATCTTAACCCTATAGCCCATGCCTACATTTTCAGCCGCAAGCTCACCGTCAATATAATAGGTGAAGGTGCCCTTGGGTGCAGGGTCATTATAGTTTTTCTTGGCAAGATAATAGTAATGGATGTTAGCGTTTTCTTCGTCAAGCTCTGATTTTAAACTGAGCTCAAGAACAGCAGGCTCAATTGTGATAACGAACTGATAGTATGTTGACTTATAGCTGCTGTTATCTTCATGGCTGGGATAAATGCGAACGGTATAAGTATTTGTACCCAGGGGAGCCAGTTCATCTCTGTCGTGGTCAGGGAAGGAAATATAAGGAGCATCAGCACCGCTGAGGCTTGAACGGTCCTTAATCATACTTTTGATTGCAACACCAAGATCATTGCCTGTGTCAAATGTTGTGCCGTAAGGCAGTGTGAACTCGGGAACGGTAACCTCTTCACCGTTTTTGTCAACGAGCTTATATGAGCCTTTGGTAACGGTGACTGTTGCTGTACCAACACAAGGTAGATATTTCTCTGTATCATTAGGAATAAAAGTAATATTAGGAGTATATATTCCTACTCCAATAACGGAAGAACCAACATTGTCAATTACAAAAGAGCCCTCGACTTCCTCGTTTGTATCTTTTGTCATTACCTTGCCGCCTTCAAGAATAAGCTCATTCCACTTTGTACCATATGTGACTGTTGCCGTTGGAAGTTCAACAATCTCAGTAGGAAGAGCATTGCTTTTTACCTTAACATAAACCTGAGCAGTTGTTCTAACATAACCAACAGGATAAAAAACTGCTTCATAATATCCGCTTTCGGTTACTACTACGGTTGAATCAGTCCAACTCCAAGTTGCAGTAGATATTTTTGTTTCGTTTATATTATAAGGATTATACATCTTACCGCCTGAAAGAACTGAGGTAGAAAGAGTAGCACCAGGTTCAACTTCCGAAGCTACTACGGGATCATTGACCTCATCCACATAGAGAGGTTGTGTAGTCGTAATCGTATATTTGCAATCAGCACTTCTTTTCTTTTCAAATCCTGAGAAAGCATTTGTGTCATCTGGAACAAATTTCATATTAACTCTTGTAGTACCAGGTGTTGTTACAACCTGATTAGGATCTATGTGTTCAAAATGTCCCGGAACTTGGACACCATTATATTCAACTTTACCACCAGTTAGAGCTATTCCTTCCCCAACTGTTTGACCGAAATACATTTTTCCATCAGGATTTAAGTATGTAACTGTCGGCCACTCAGTCACATTTTTTGTTGTTAAAGCAACAGCCTCAGCACTTGCATAAAAGGGCACAACTGACAATATCATCATAAGTGCCATTAAGATTGATAGTAATTTTTTAGTATTAGCTTTCATATTTTTCTTTTCTCCGTTTCATAATAATTTTAAATATGGTATAATAATAGTGGGAAAATCCCCTCAGCAAACCATTGGTATCACCTCGAATCCGTAGAAATATTTTCCTGTGAGCAAATTATAACAGAAAAATATTCCTATGTCAACAACTCTTTACTAAAATATTGGTATAATGCCAACGCTGTAGAAAGGAGCTGGAAATGATGAACCGTATTCGTGACCTGCGTGAAGATATGGACTTGAGGCAAATTGACCTTGCAAATGCAACAGGCATTGATCAGAAAACAATATCAAACTACGAAACCGGTAAGACAAATCCCGATTCTTTCGCAATAATAAAATTAGCAGACTTCTTCAATGTTTCGGCAGACTATCTTATAGGAAGAAACTACAACGATAAATCTGACAATTCAAACAGAAGCATTCTCAGAAAAATTGAGGAAATTCAGCTTAATCTCAGTGAGCTTGCATTGGAAATAGAAAAACAGTATAAATAATTCCCTATAAAAACACTCAGCAGTTACCCCGTTAAAGGTAACTGCTGATTTTTATATTAATTTTCATTTTTGCAGGGCTTTGCCACGCTTGTTTCCTATTTTGCAAACACACCCAATCATCACAATAGGGAACACCACGCCGAAAAGCAGCCCCTTGCCGAGATCGTCCCCGAAAAGGGTGGTCATTCTGCCCACAAGAGCAGGTCCGGTGGCACAACCCGTGTCACCGAAGAGGGCAAGCAGCGCAAACATTGCAGTGCCGCCCGCGGGGATTTTCTCGGCGGCAAGTGAAAACGTACCCGGCCACATAACACCTACTGAAAAGCCACAGACAGCGCATGCCAGAAGAGAAATAACAGGTACCGTTGTCAGACCTGCCACAAGATAGCTGACAGCACAGAGCAAGGCACTGCCTGCCATAACCTTATGAAGAGGAATTTTATCTGAAAATTTTGAATAAAGTACTCTTGCACTGCCCATAAGAACAGCGAACATGCAAGGCCCGAGAAGGTCGCCCATAGTTTTGGATACCTTCAGACCTGATTCGGCAAAGGCTGATGCCCACTGACTCATGGCAAGCTCACTTGCACCTGAGCAGAGCATAATAAGAGCGAGAATATAAAACAGCTTTGTTCTGAACAGATTTTTCATGCCCATGCCCTTGTTTTCGCTGAGAATTTCAGGGATGGGAACAATGCAGAAATATATGCCGTTTATCAGAGGCACACATGCCCATAAAAGGGAAAGAAGGCGCCAGTTTGATATGCCTGCAATATTGAAAAATAAGGTCGAAAACAGCACAACGCACATCTGCCCCCAGCAATAAAATGAGTGAAGCAGACTCATGGCACCTGCCTTGCTGTCACTGGGACAGGCCTCAACAAGAGGGCTGATAATAACCTCAATAAGTCCGCTGCCTGTGGCATATATTATAATTGAGATAATGATGCCTGTGTAAGGCTCCGTTATAAAAGGGAAAATGCTGAGACCTGCAAGACCCAGACAAGCGAAAACATGAGCCATTATTACACTTTTTCTGTAGCCTATTTTATCAATGAATGATGCCGAAAGAAAGTCCACAACAAGCTGCACACCGAAATTGATGACAATAAGCAGTGAGATTTTATCATAGCTTAAGCCGAAGCTGCTCTGAAAGGTCAGAAACAGCAAGGGGATAAAATTATTGATAATAGCCTGCACAAAATAGCCTGCGTAGGAAGCAAAAAATGTATGCTTATAATTGTTTCTGATAGCCATAAGGGTACCTCTTCAAACTGTTGTATGGTGAATATATTAGCACAGACTGCCGCGACTTTCAAGACATTAAAAATTTTTAAAAAAATGTATTTTTTTATTGAAAAAGTCAATAAAGTGTTATATAATTTTTCTACCATTTAAACAACCGAAAGGAGAAGATAATATGCCAGATATTATCAAAAAGCTTATTGCAGGTGCAGTTGCGGTTATTATGGCACTCTACGGTTTTGTAGGTATGTCAAGCAATGTCAGCGACAATTACACCGAAGGCAAGTACAAAAATGTTATTCTTATGATCGGCGACGGTATGGGCGACAACACAATTGAGGCAACAAAGGCTCTCAGAGGTCACAGCTCACTCGCTATGGAAAACACACCCGTCAAGAGTCACAGCGATATCGACTCCTTCCTTATCCCTGCAACAGACTCAGCAGCAGGCGGCACAGCTCTTGCTTGCGGCATACGTGTATGGATCAATTCCGTTGCGGTTTATCCTTTTGCACCTATCAATGTTGATGATACTCCCGTACCCCTGACTCTTAACGAGCTTGTTAAAACACGCGGTATGGCTTCAGGTGTTGTTACAACAGACAAGACCTCAGGTGCCACACCTTCAGACTTTTCAGCTCACGTTCTTGACAGAGGCATGGAAGAAGAAATTTCAGCAGATCAGCTTGTTTCAGGCATCGACCTTATCTGGGGCGGCGCATCAGACAGCATCAACGAAGAAAATACAGCAGCTAACGGCTACACATATGTTGACAGTGAAACTGATATGAATGCTCTTAAGCCCGGCAGCAAGTCATTTGCACAGTTCAGCTTTGACGATATGAAGTATGTCAAGAATAATCATGACACACCCACTATTGAAGAAATGACAAAGAAGGCAATTGAAATTCTCGATGCTGACGAAGACGGCTTCTTCCTTATGGTTGAGGGTGCCTGCATTGATAAGCACGCTCACTCAAATGATATGGATAACGTTACTCTTTCAACAGAAGAATTTGCAAAGGCTGTCGGTGCAGCTCTTGACTTTGCAGAAAAAGACGGAGAAACTCTTGTTATTATCACTGCTGACCACGCAACAGGCGGCATTCAGCCTGACGGAAACGGTGGCTGGAAGTTCACACACGATACACACGATATTATCGACGTACCTGTTTATGTTTCAGCAACTGATGCAGGCTTCTCAAACGGCGACAATATCAAGAACCGTGAAATCGCAGTTCAGATTGCACGAGTTCTCGGCTTCGGCAAGGATGAATTCCCTGCACAGAAGATTGTTGACTGATATTTAATATAAGGCGGCTCACAGAAGTCGCCTTATTTTTTTGTCAAACCACTTGATTTTCTCATAAATATATATTATAATAGCAAAGCTAAAGAGTAAGATACTTTATTTTGGTCATGCGGTGGTGGGTCCTGTGCGACAGTACGCCGCGAACCATGTCAGGTGGGGAACCAAGCAGCATTAAGTGGAATGTCTGTGCGACACAGCTAACGCCTGCCACCGTGTGACCAAGGAAATGTGTCTTACTCATTTTTGATAGAGAGGAGAGATTTTATGTATCAGGTGCTTTACAGAAAATACAGACCCGGGGTCTTTTCAGACGTTGTAGGTCAGGAGCATATAACCTCAACACTGTCTAAAGAAATTGAGTCCGGCAAAACCTCACATGCTTATCTTTTCACAGGCTCAAGAGGTACGGGTAAAACAACCTGTGCAAAGATTCTTTCCAAGGCAGTGAACTGTCTTCATCCTGTGAACGGCAACCCCTGCAACGAATGTGAAATATGCAAGGGACTTGACTCAGGCG
The DNA here is from genome assembly GCA_045592465.1 of Acutalibacteraceae bacterium. GTDB lineage: Bacteria > Bacillota > Clostridia > Oscillospirales > Acutalibacteraceae > UBA6857. Next base: position 5,317 of record JAZNUW010000050.1, read on the forward strand.
CCATTCTTGATGTTGTTGAAATTGACGCAGCAAGCAACAACGGTGTTGACAATATCCGTGATATACGCGATGAAATCAGCTTCACTCCGGCTTCGTGCAAATACAGAGTTTATATCATAGACGAGGTTCATATGCTTTCAATAGGCGCATTCAATGCCCTGCTGAAAACTCTCGAAGAGCCTCCCGCACACGTTAAATTCATCCTCGCCACAACAGAAGTGCACAAGCTTCCCGTGACTATAGTTTCGCGTTGTCAGCGCTTTGATTTCAAGCGAGTCACTCCCGAAGCTATGAAGCAGAGAATGGAATATATTGCCGAGTGTGAAGACTTCACCGCAGACGAAGAGGCACTCTCTCTTATTGCAAGAATTGCTGACGGCGGTATGCGTGACGCACTTTCATTGCTTGACCAGTGCACAGGCCACGGCAAGCACATTACGGCTGAAATTGTCTGTGAGGTTGCAGGCATGACGGGCAAGGATCACCTGTTCTCCCTTGCAGCATCTGCAGCAGAAAACAATGCAGGCAAGGCAATTGAAACCCTCGATGAGCTCCACGCAAATTCATGCGATATGGAAAGACTCTGCAGTGACCTTATAAATCACTTCAGAAATCTTATGATAGTCAAAACGGTGAAAAGCTCGGGCGATATTCTTGTGTGCACTGCAGACGAGCTCAGACAATATAACGAGCAAAGCGGAAAATTCACCCTTGAAAATATACTTTACTGCATCTCACTTCTGCAGAGCAGTATGGCAAACATAAAGCGAGGCGTTAACCGCCGCATTGAAATGGAAATGACAATGATAAAGCTTTGTTCACCTGCAGTTTCAAGCGACAACGAGGCACTGCTCAGACGCATAAGTGACCTTGAGCATAAGCTGAAAACAGGCACATTTGTTGCAGGTACCCCTGCCGAAAAGGTGAGCGAAGAAAAAGCGGCACCCGAAAGCAGGAAGGAAGAAGCTGCCGAAAAGCCTGAAGCTCAGGTTGCACCGCAAAAAGAGGAGGTACCGCCCCCTGATGATAATGATGAAGGCTCGATTGACTGGGCTGAGGTGCTCAGTGAGCTGACAAAGATAAATATGCCCTTATGGGGTGTGCTCACAGGCTCAGGTGCATTTATCAGAGGCGACCATGTGATTATTGTCAGTGATAATCCGACCCTTTCAGCATTTATCAGAACAGGCACCAATGCAAGAGATGTCAAAGAGGCGGTTCACAGAGTTACAGGCAAAAGATACCGTCTGGGTCTGCAGGGCACAAATGCTGCCACTGAAGCACAGGAAGCACCTAAGGCAAAAAAAGACCCTCTCTCTGAGCTTATAGGCAGAGCAAATGATATGGGCATAAATATCAATGTGACAAACTGAAATATTAATTCAAAGGAGATATAAAACATGAAAGCAAGAATTCCCGGTCAGGCTGCAGGCGGCGGCCAGATGGCTATGATGAAAAAAATCCAGGAAATGCAGGCACAGCTTGAACAAAAGCAGGCTGAAATCGAAGCAAGCGACTTCACCGCATCAGCAGGCGGCGGAGCTGTTGAAGTAACAGTTTCAGGCGCACACGAGGTTAAAGAAATCAAAATGCAGCCCGATGTTGTTGACCCCGACGATATCGATATGCTTTCCGATCTTATTATTGCTGCAACAAACGAAGCTATGAGAAAAGCTGACGATGCTATGGAGCAGGCTATGAGCGCTGCTAAGGGCGGTCTCGGCGGACTTGGTCTTCCCTTCTGATGGCAGGATATAATGTAGCAACTCTGTCAAAGCTTATAGAGCAGTTTGAGCGTATGCCCGGCATAGGCAGAAAAACTGCGCAAAGACTTGCCTTTTATGTGCTGAATCTTTCAAAAGAGCAGGCAACAGAGTTTTCCGAGGTTATACTTTCGGCCCACGAAAAAATCAAGCAGTGCTCATGCTGCTGCAATTTAGCAGAGGATGAGCTTTGTCCCATATGCAAAAATGAAGACAGAGACAAGAGCACCATATGCGTTGTTGAGGATCCCCGTGATGTTTTTGCTTTTGAGCGTACTCACGAGTTTGAGGGTACCTATCACGTGCTTCACGGCGT
>JAZNUW010000051.1:0-6494 GCA_045592465.1 Acutalibacteraceae bacterium
TCTTTGCAAAGAAGAACATAAATTGAAAAAATGATTGCAAGTACCGCTGTTGTAACGCCTGAAACAACGCTTGAAACAGTTGAAACAACAACATTCATGACACTGCCTACACCTGAAGAAACAGTTGAAATTATGCTTGTAATCTTTGACTGCCAGTCAATTTTAGAAAGTGTTGCTATAATATCCTGAGGCACAAAATCAAATTCATCGAGTTTTGCAATAATAAAATCAAGAGCACCCGGCACGAGATCGATAAGCATTTTAATACACTTAGTCAGCTGCGGAACAACAAGAGCAATAATAAGTGTTAGGACAGAGACTAATGTCAATATTGCAAGAACAAGTGAAAAGCCTCGTCTTGTTCTGACTATGAATTTATTCTGCGACTTTGAAAGAAGATGTCTTTCAAAAAAGCTCATAAGAATATTCAGCGGATATGCGAGCACTGTGCCTATAAGCAGCGGAAGCACAGCAGCAAAAGCGGCTTTGATAATATTTGCCGCACTTGGCCAGTAGTGAATGCAAAGATAGAGCGCAAAAATTACACCGGCAATTTTAATCAGACTTTTAGTTTCAATTTTTTTCATCTTATCCTCCGATATTATTCAAATCAATAATTTGCGAATAAACACTTTTTGCAATTAATTCAGCGCCGTCGTTATTTGGATGGACACTGTCTTTGCCAAACAAATCACGTCTGTTTTCTGTCATGGTATTAATGTCGATTAACGCCAATTGCTTTTCTCGGGCAATATCTCTGACAATGTCAGCGACCTCTTCGACGATTGCCGGCTGAATATCATAATTAGTGAGGCCCTCTCTTTTTCCCTCGGGAAAATATGCAGTGGGGGGAGTGCACAGAATAATTACAGGTGCCTTCTCCCTGTTATTATAGTAATCTATCAGGTTGAGATATTCAGCTTTAAATTTTTCGGTACCTTGCCAATTCTCCGGCTTTGAGTCATTACTTCCCATCATAAGCACAAGAATATCACTTTCATAATCATATGACCAGCTATAAGCTTTAGTGATATTATAAGGTTGATCTCCGTCATTCTGAACGGTACTTCCGCTGACGCCGTATGATTTAACACAGTAATCTTCGCCGAGCATATCAGATAAAAGTGCAGGATAGCTGTTTTTTATCCAGTTTTTTACACTGTGACCGTATGTAACACTATCGCCGACCAAAGCAACCTTTATCTGTCCTTCTTTATATGAAGGGTTTACTCTTATTCCTGAAAGGCCGTTGGTGAACATATAGAGAAACAGCAAAGCAGCACCGATGATTATAACTAATAAAACTATCATAAAAACTTTTGATTTTTTCATTGAGTCACATCCTTTTAGTCTCCGCGGACAATTCTGTAGGTTTGTCTGAAATCCTCTTTGCCCCAGCCTCTTTCGACACCTTTTTCAATTGCCTCTTTCGCAACTCTCATACCGGGCATATCAAATCCTATTTCTTCGCTCATTTTAGCGCATATATTTATATCCTTGCACACATTTTCCAGGGAAAAGGCAGTTGTCCAGTCTTCGTTTTTAAGCTTTTCACGCTGTGCCTGCATATAAAAATTCTGTGCGCCGCCTGCAGCAACCGCATCTGCGAAATTATCTATTGATACACCGTATTTCTGGGCGAGCAACAAGGTTTCATTTACTGCATTCTGAATCTGGGCAACGAGAGTGTTGTGGCAGATTTTAGCTGTGAGACCCATTCCGTTTTTGCCAATATATATGACCTTCTGACCCATATATGAGAGTATAGGCTCGATGACGGTAAATAACTCTTCATCACAGCCTGCCAGTACACCGAGAGTGCCTGCAATTGCATCAGCCTTTGAGCGTACAACAGGACAATCAGCAAACTGCGCACCCTTAGCCTTGATTTTTTCACTGACCTTAACTGAAACATCAGGATCAATTGTGCTCATATCAATACAGATTTTTCCCTCAGTGATATGGGGGAGCATTTCATCATAGCAATCCATAACATGCTTTGAAGTCGGTATCATTGTAATAATAATATCAGATTTTTCTGCTATTTCTATATTGCTGCTGCAGCCGACTGCTCCGATTGAAGATAATTTGTCAATCTGTGACTGCTTGTGGTCATTGGCATAAACAGTGTCATTGTGCTTTTTAACAATGTTTTCGCACATAGATTCACCCATAATTCCAAGTCCGATAAAACCAATTTTCATATCAAATCTCCTTATTTACAGATATTTTAATTATATTACTATCATATTTTGTTGTCAAGAAATTTTAATTTTACTTTGTTGTGTTAATTGGAATATTGTATTAAAATAATATTTGTGTTACAATGTTAACATTATGATTCGCTGATAATATATTTAATTGTTTTGCAAAGGATAATTATTATGAAAGAAAGATTATATGACACAAAAATTGCAGAATGGATAGAAGCTAACAAAGACAGAATAATTGACTATTGGTGTGACCTTATCAGAATTCCGTCTGTTAAAAGCGAGCCGTCAGAGGGCGCACCCTTCGGCACTGACTGTGCAAAGGTACTTTCACTTGCCAATGATATATTTATCAAAGAAGGCTTTGAATCCGATTTGCACAGAAATTCGGGATATGCGCTTGCACACTATGGAAGCGGCGAAAAGAAAATAGGTATTTTCAGTCACAGTGATGTTGTGCCTGTTGGTGATGACTGGATTTTCACTTCACCATTTGAGCCTGTTATAAAAGAAGGTTCGTTAATAGGCAGGGGAGCTGAGGATAACAAATCAGGCATTATGGCAGCCCTGTGTCTTTATGAAATTCTGCGTGATTGCAATATTCCGCTGAAATCTTCAATCGAAACTTTTATCGGCTCCGATGAAGAATGTGGTATGGAGGATCTGAAAAAATATCTTGTTGAGCAAAAGATGCCCGATATCTCTTTTGTACCGGATGCTGACTTTCCTTGCAGTGTTGGTGAAAAGGGTATATATCATTTCTGGTGCCGTAGTCAGGAAAAGCTCACAGATATTTATGATTTTTCAGGCGGTGAAGCCTTCAATATTGTGCTCGACAATGCGGTGGCAGTGCTGAAGCTCACTGACGGACTGCTTAACGAATTAACTGCTTTGACTGAAAACCGAAATGAATTTTCACTTGAAACTGACGGAAACACATTAAAACTCAGAGCAAAAGGTGTTGCAAAGCATGCAAGCATACCAGAAGGCTCTGTCAATGCTGCATATCTTATTGCCGAACTTCTTTCAAACTGCAAGACCATCAATGCATCAGACAGGGATATTATGGCAAGAACGGCAGATATTCTTTCCTGCAGCTATGGCACCAGTCTTGGTGTTTCACACACCGACAAGAATTTCGGCAGACTCACAAGTGTCAACGGTATGGTAAAAGCACAGGACGGTCACATTTGTCTTAGCTTTGATTGCAGATACGGCAGCGCCCTGAGCAGTGCTTATCTTGAAAGTGAAAGTGAGAAAGTGTTAAACTCCAGAGGCTTCGATATAACATACAAAGACAACAGAGAAGGTTTTATGATTCCTGAAGACAGTAAAATTCCGTCGCTTCTTGAAGATATTTATGAAAGTATCTCCGGCGAACGTTTAAACAGGGTGCTGATGTCAGGCGGTACTTATGCAAGAAGGCTTGAAAATGCTTTTTCAATCGGTACGTTTCTCATTAAAAAAGACAGAGATACACCTGTGTTGAATATGCCCGAGGGTCATGGCGGACCTCATCAGTGTGATGAAAGAATAGATATTGAAGGCTTCTTCGAGGCTGTTAAGGTTCTTGTTTATTATGTTATCGGTGTAGATGACATGATTAACAGCTAAAGACGATTCAAAACCCGAAAGGATGCGTTTTATGAAAAAGTTTATTGCTTTGCTGATGGCTTTTATATTAATATTTTCCTTAACGGCTTGCGGTAACAGAAAAAATAAAGATTCGCTTTCAATTTGTCTTGCCACAGAGCCCACAATAATTGACCCTGCGCTTAATTCATCTGCTGACGTTGCAACAATTCTTTCGCACCTTTTTGCCGGTCTTGCAAAATGGACTGAAAATGAAAACGGTGAGGTTGTTATTACTGCTGATGCGGCTGAGGAGCTAACTGAAGGTGTTGTTAATCCTGACGGTACTGTGACATATATCTATAAACTCAGAAAAGGTGCCGCATGGTCAGACGGAAAAGCACTCACAGCCTCTGATTTTGTTTATGCATGGAACAGGGCCGCTGCACCCGAACTTTCAGGCGATTATAACTACATGTTTGATGTAATTGTCGGCTATGATGAAATGTGGGAAATTGATAAAAACGGGAACTATAAAAATACCGATGCAAGGCTTGCTGTCAGAGCACTTGACAAATCTACACTTGAAGTCACTCTCACAGGTGTTGTCACTTATTGGAATGAGCTTCTGGCTTTTCCTGCATATTATCCTGTGCGCAAGGATGCTCTCTATAATAAGACCACCGATGCTTCGGCTTTTATTTCAAACGGAGCTTATAACCTTGATTCCCTGGAGCATAACAATGTTATGGTACTGACAAAAAATGATAAATTTTATGATGCAGACATTGTAACTATGCCTGAACTAAGATTTCATTTTACTGACAACGCCAACACTATGCTTGACAACTTCAAAAACAGCCAATGGCATTTTATTGACAATATACCGTCAAATGAGCTGGGTACACTCAAAGAAACTTATAACAGTGAAATATCCATAACAGAACAGCTTGGCACATATTATATCTGCTGGAACGTTAACGAAAGTATTCTGCCTGAGGACTATGATGCTGACGGTGTTGAAGCAGAAAAAGCGATGTCTGAAATCAGAAAAGCAATCAGCCTTCTTATTGACAGAAATTATATTGTCAATGCTATTACAAAAGGCAGTGAGACTCCTGCATCGACATTTGTGCCGAAAGGTCTTTCAAACCATGACGGTACACAGTTTTATCATGAGGCAGGAGTAAGCACTGACTATTTTGGTTATTTTAATGTTGCCGATGATGACGATGTCTTTGCTGAAAATTATGCATCCGCAATAAAAACACTGAAAAAATACTACACCCTGAACGAGGAAAGCGGCAAATTTACAGATATTCCTGAAATAACTTATATCTGCAACAAAGGTGATATACATCTTGCTATTGCTGAATATATTAAGGGTGCTCTTTCGGTTATTGGTATAGAAATCAACATAATTGAGCAGGAATGGGATTCGTTTGTCGAAACACGCAAAAAAGGCGATTATACTTTTGCACGTAACGGCTGGCTTGCCGATTATAACTATCCCGTTTCTTTCCTTGATATGTGGACAACCGCCTCGGGCAATAACGATATTCAGTTTGGATCAGGCTCACACAAGAATCTTGCAATTTACAGTCTTGACCTGACACCGTACGGCATTGATATAAAGGTCGAAAAAGGTACCTGGGCTGAAACCTATGATGTGCTTCTTAGTGAAATCAAAGAGTCAGACGATCCAGAGCTTCGCTTTGAACTGATGCATTTAGCTGAAGATATTCTTATGGAAACAGGATGCATAATGCCGCTTTACTATTACACAGATGTGTTTATGATAAACAGCAAGGTTCAGGGCTTTTATTGCAACCCTCTCGGTTATAAATACTTTATGCAGTGCAGATTAACTGAATAATATAAGAAAACGGCTGATATCTCGCTGGAGATATCAGCCGTACAATTTATAAAAATTTTTCCTGCTGAAGCTTGCTGTTATGTTTTTCTATAATTCTGATAAGATTCTCTCTTTTGCTCTTTGTCATAGTGTGAAGCGGTCCTCTGAGGTACCCCGTATCCATTCCAAGATATTTCATTGCTTCCTTAATCGGTATGGGATTAACATCGCTGAAAATTGCTTCAATTAAATCAAATACACTTTCCTGCATTCTGTTTGCTTCTTCAAAATCGTGCTCAATTGCCTTGACGGTCATTTGGTGAGTAAACCTCGGCAATATGTTCGAAAGCACCGAAATGACACCTTTACAGCCCAGATAAGCAGATGCAGTTATAAGGTCGTCATTACCTATATAAAATGAGAGCCTGTTTTTGCATAAGTAAAGTGATTTGACAAGCTTTGATATATTCGGGTCTGCTTCTTTAACACCGACAATATTTTTATGGTGGGAGAGTGCTTCATATGTTTCGGGCAATATATTCATACCTGTTCTCGACGGCACGTTATAAACAATTACCGGTTTAGTCAGCCTGTCGGCAAGAAAAGTATAATGCTTTATCAGCCCCTCCTGAGAGGTTTTATTATAATATGGAGTTACCATCAGATGGGCATCGATACCTGTTTTTTCAGCTTCCTTTGCAAGATCAAGAGAAAAAAAGGTGCTATTACTGCCTGTACCGCCAAGAAGAGGAACACGTCCGTTAATCTTCTCTTTGGCAAAGGAAAACAGCTTTAAACGCTCCTGCACACTCAGTGTTGAGCCTTCGCCTGTTGTTCCGCAAACAATAATAGCATCC
>JAZNUW010000052.1:0-13311 GCA_045592465.1 Acutalibacteraceae bacterium
CACGGTGACAGAGAATATGCTCACATTCTTGCCCGTATGGGTATTGAAAGAGAAACTGTAGTAGGCCACTGGTCAAACAGTGCTGTCAAAGAGAGAATTGCAGCCTGGATGAGAACTGCCGTAGGTATTGCAGAAAGCTCACACCTTCGCGTTATGAGAGTTGCTGACAATATGCGCAACGTTGCCGTAACAGAGGGTGACAAGGTTGAAGCTCAGCTCAAGTTCGGCTGGGAAATTGATGCTTATCCCGTCAACGAAATTGCAGAAGCTGTTGAGGCAGTTTCACAAAGCGATATAAACGCACTTACCGATGAATATTATGAGAAATACAACATCATTCTCGAGGGTAGAGATCCTGCTGAGTTCCGCAAGCATGTTGAAGTGCAGGCAGGCATAGAGCTTGGCTTTGAGCGTTTCCTTAAAGAAAAGAACTATCAGGCTATTGTAACTCATTTCGGTGACCTCGGTGCTCTTAAGCAGCTTCCCGGTCTTGCTATTCAGCGCCTTATGGAAAAGGGCTACGGCTTCGGTGCAGAGGGTGACTGGAAGGTTGCCGCTATGGTACGCCTTATGAAGATTATGACAGAAGGCATGAAGGACGCCAAGGGTACCTCAATGCTTGAGGATTATACATACAATCTCGTACCCGGCAAGGAGGGTATTCTTCAGGCTCATATGCTTGAAATCTGTCCTTCAATAGCTGACGGTGCAATCGGCATCAAATGCAAGCCCCTTTCAATGGGTGACAGAGAAGACCCTGCAAGACTTGTTTTCACCAGCAAGGAGGGCGAAGGCATAGCCTGCTCACTTATCGATTTGGGTCACCGCTTCCGCCTTATCATCAATGAGGTTGACTGCATCAAAACTGAAAAGGAAATGCCCTCACTTCCCACGGCCACAAACTTCTGGGTACCCAGACCTGATTTCTACACAGGCTGCGAAGCATGGCTCACAGCAGGCGGCGCTCATCACACAGCATTCAGCTATGACCTGACCTCAAAGCAGATGTGCGACTGGGCAGCAGCTATGGGCATTGAAGCTGTTGTTATCGGCAAAAACACAAATATCGCAGACTTCAAGCGCGAGCTCAAGCTCAACGAAGTTTATTATTCAATTATAAAATAAGGTGAAAAAATGAAAGATATTATCACTTCAGGCAAAACTGCTTTAGGCATTGAGCTTGGCTCAACAAGAGTCAAGGCAGTGCTTATTGATGAAAACTGCAAGCCTATAGCAAGCGGCGCTCACGATTGGGAAAATAAGCTTGAAAACGGCTACTGGACTTATTCTCTTGAGGATGTGCAGATTGCTATGCATTCCTGCTTCAGGGCACTCAGAGCCGATATTAAAGAAAAATACGGCTGTGACTTCAAGACAACGGGAGCAATAGGCATCTCGGCTATGATGCATGGCTATCTTGCTTTCGATAAAAACGGCAAGCTTCTCACTCCCTTCAGAACATGGAGAAACACAACCACTGCTGAGGCAGCTGAGATACTCACAGAAAAGCTTGGTTTCAACATCCCTCAGCGCTGGACCTGCTCACACATCTATCAGGCTATTCTTAATAAAGAAGACCACGTTAGTGAAATTGCTTATGTCACAACACTTGCAGGCTATGTTCACTATATGCTCACAGGTGTCAATGCTGTGGGTATAGGCGAGGCTTCGGGTATATTCCCCATTGACTCTGATAAAAACTGTTATGATGAAAAAATGATGGCAACCTATGATGCTCTTCTTGAAGAAAAGGGCTTTGGCAAAACCCTCGGTGAAATTCTTCCCAAGGTACTCGTTGCAGGTGAAAATGCAGGCTGTCTCACTGAAAAGGGTGCTTCATTCCTCTGTGATGACGGTGACTTTGCTGTCGGTGTACCCTTTGCCCCCTGTGAGGGCGACGCAGGCACAGGTATGACTGCAACAAACAGTGTCAGAGAAAGAACAGGTAACATCTCTGCAGGTACATCAATATTCGCTATGGTTGTGCTTGAGAAAAATCTCTCTAAGGTTTATCCCGAAATTGATATGGTTACAACTCCCAGCGGCAAGCCTGTTGCTATGGTGCACTGCAACAACTGCACAAGCGACATCAACGCCTGGGCAGGTCTTTTCGGAGAATTTGCAGGCGCTCTGGGCATTGAGGCATCAAGAGGCAGAATCCTTGACCTTATGTTTGAAAATGCCATGAAGGGTGACGCAGATTGCGGCGGACTTCTGTCATATAACTATTTCTCGGGCGAGCCTGTAACAGGCCTTCAGGAGGGCAGACCTCTCTTTGTGCGTACCCCTGATGCAAAGCTTAATCTTGGCAACTTTATGCGCACTCAGCTTTATTCTGCTCTTGCGGCGCTGAAGGTAGGACTTGACCTGCTTCTTAAAAATGAAAAGGCAGCAATTGACAAAATCTACGGTCACGGCGGATTTTACATCTATCCCGGTGTTGGTCAGAAGATAACTGCAGCTGCTATTGATGCTCCTGTTTCAGTTATGAAAACTGCAGGTGAGGGCGGTCCTTACGGCATGGCTCTGCTTTCGCTTTACAGTGTCAAGGGTCAGGGACTTTCCCTTGAGGAATTCCTTGAGAAGCAGGCGTTCGTTGATGCTGAAACAGTAACAGAGAATCCTGACAAAAACGATGTTGAAGGCTTCAATATTTTCCTGGAAAGATATGTCAGGGGACTTGAATGCGAAAAGGCAGCAGTCGGGTCAATTGTGAATTAAGAATTATGAATGGTGGTCGCAGTGAAAACTGCGACCATTTTTTGTGCACGCAATGCATTCATGAAGCGCAGCTTCAATTCATGCACAAAGCGCAATTCCTAATTCATAATTCCTAATTCATAATTGCTATAATTATGCAAAAGGTAGAAAAACACATATCTCCCTTGCAATTTTTTGCCCGATATTATATCATTATTTAAATGGGTTATTATGACCTTGTTTATCCTGTGAAAGGGGAGAGAAAGCCGGTGAATATACTCACGCAGCTTCGGGATGACATCTATATTTCCGAGCTTAATATAGCAGGCACCCACGACAGTGCAACGGCATATGTTTCAATGGAAAACACAGCGCGTTGCCAGAAAAAAACAATAGCCGAGCAGCTCACACAAGGCATTCGTCTTCTCGATATACGCCTTAACAAAAAGGGTGGCGAGTTTTATCTTATCCATTCCCTTGCCGATTGCTATCGTGATAAAGAAAAAAGTGAGAAGCTAACCTTTGGTGAAGTGCTTTCTGTCTGCAAAGACTTTCTTAAGTGTAACCCGGGGGAAACTCTCATTCTCAGCATAAAGCAGGACAGAGGCATTATGTCAAGGTGGTTTTTTCCTGCCTTTTATGATAAATATATCAGAGGCGATGAGTCTTCATGGTACCTTGGAAACAGAGTGCCCACTCTGAGTGAGTGCCGCGGAAAAATAGTGCTGATGAGAAGGTGCAAGGTGTGGCACAGCTTTTATAAAACAAGCGAGGGCGGACTTGACTTTTCTTATTGGAAGGATCAGGCGCGAAAGAAAATGACAGCCGAAAAGGTTGTTCTCAGTGTGGAAAAGGATATTCTTTGTCAGGCTCTCGTTCAGGACAGATACGGTCTTGACCCGAAAAGAAAATGGCAGTGCAGTAAGCATTATCTCGATAAAGCCGAAACCTCACCCTGCCGCCTTGCAGTGCATTTTATTTCAACAAGTGTCAGAACGCAGGGAACACTGGTAGGCACGGCAGATTACATAAACAATGAATTTATGCACTACAGCCTTAAAAAAGGTACAGGCTGGATATTATGTGACTTTCCGTCGCAGGAGCAAATAAACAAAATAATGATGTCAAACACAGAAAAGAGTGATGTTAAATGAAACTTGCAGTTTTAGGCGGTGGCGGTGTGCGCTCACCCTTTCTTGCAAAATCAATAGCCCTGGGTGCAGCAGCAACAGGCATAACCGAAACGGTGTTTATGGATATAGACGAGGAAAAGCTCTATATCTACGGCAAAATTGCTAAAAAAATAGCTGAGATGATAAATCCTGGGTTGAAATTTTCTCTCACACTCAGCGCCGAAGAGGCTCTCAGAGATGCAGATTTTATTATAACCACCATCAGGGCTGAGGGTGACAAGGGCAGAGTTTTCGATGAAAGAACGGCTCTTAATCTGGGCGTGCTCGGTCAGGAAACAACAGGTGCAGGCGGTTTTGCCATGGCCCTGAGAAGTATACACACTCTGATAGATTATTGCGAAATGGCTAAGCTCTATGCTAAAAAGGATGCACCCATATTCAACTTCACTAACCCAAGCGGACTTGTAACTCAGGCTCTTCGCACAATGGGCTACAGTAATGTTTACGGTGTGTGTGATGCCCCCAGCGGCTTTTTAAGACAGCTTCGTGAAATGACAGGCTATAAGGATATGACCTTCAAGTGCTTCGGCCTTAATCATCTGTCATGGTTCGGTGAGTTTATCCACGATGGCAAGGATATAACAGCTGAGCTTCTCAGTCATCCCGATATCTATAAAAGCACAGAAATGCGCCTTTTCCCCAAAAAGCTTGTTGAGCTTTCCGATAACCTTATGCCCAACGAATATCTCTATTTCTATCATTTCAGAGATAAAGCAGTTGGCAGCATTCTTTCAGGTGCAAAAACAAGAGGCGAAACTATTCTCGAAATAAACGAGCATATGCTTCAGGAAATGAGAACAATTGATATAGACAATGACTTCGAAAAGGCTTTCCATTGCTTTATGGAGCATTATGCTATGAGAGAAAATAGTTATTTCTCAATTGAAACAGGCAAAATGCGCGAGGAAAAGTTCCCTGTGCCCACTGCCGAGGACTACATAAAACAGCCTGAAAACGGCTCATATGCTGCTGTGGCTCTTGACTTTATCAGGGCAGTCAACTCAGGCGAAAGTGTCAGAATGGTGCTTTCAATTCCAAATGAGGGTGCAATGCCCTTCCTCAGAGATGACGATGTTGTTGAGGTTTCATGCACAATAGACAAAGACGGTGCCCACCCCGACAAAATAGGTGATGTGCCCGAAATGCAGAAAAACCTTATCAGAGCCGTCAAGCACTATGAAAACCTCACTGCCGAGGCTATCATGCAAAAAAACAAGGCTAAGGCTGTCAAGGCTCTGACAGTGCATCCCCTTGTGGGCAGCTATCCCATAGCCAAAGAGCTTGTTGACAGGTACTCTGCCGAATATGAAAAATATATCGGCAAATGGGAGGACTGATGATGCTTTTATTTGAAAAGGAGTTTCAGGTTTTTTGTTCAGATGAAAAGACAAATATCAGCTTTCCCTTTGAAGTGCCTGAGGGTACAGAAAAAGTTAAGGTCACATTCGGCTACGGCCCCAAAACCCTTGGCGAATGTGAAAGAGCAAAGATGCTTATAGAAAATAACATAAAAAAAGATGCAGATGCTTTTGCAGACCAATATCCTTCATGGCAAGAATATCTGCCACTTAAAAATCTTATAACAGTGTCCGTTGACGACCCGGAGGGCTACAGAGGCTGTGCTCACCGCCAGGCTGAATATATGGAGCATATCATAAGTGAAGACTTTGCTTCACCCGGCTTCAATAAAGGAAGGGTACAGGGCGGTCAGTGGAAGGTAGTGCTCAACCTTCACGGCATAGTCACTGAAAAGGTTGACTGCAGACTCAAGGTGGAAGCAGGTGACTCTGATGAATAAAAAATGGTACGCTTGTGAGCTTCACTGCCACACATGTCATAGTGACGGTGATTTCACTGTCAGAGGACTTATAGAAACTGCTTCAGAAAGGCATCTTGACGGCATTCAGCTCACAGATCACAACACAAATTCGGGTCATGCCGAAACTGAAAATGCACCTATAGCGGTGCTGAAAAGCATAGAGTGGACCACCTATTTCGGCCATATGCACGCCATGGACTGCAAGGAGTATGTCGACTGGCGCGACGCAGTACCCGACAATATAGACGAAAAAATGAAATCCGTACATAATGGCGGCGGCCTTGTTGGTGTGTGTCACCCTTATCAGCTTGGTACCCCCATATGCACAGGCGGCCGATGGGACTATAACGTAAAGGACTGGACACTGGTGGATTATATGGAAATCTGGTCTGAGGGCTGTCCCTTTATGAACACACCAAATATGAGAACACGCTCTCTCTGGCACAGTCTTCTCGATAAGGGCTGCAGAATAACTCCCACCTTCGGCAGAGACTGGCACAGAAGCACGAGAGATGTCTATCACAGTGCCTGCACCTATCTTTTATGTGAGGGTGAAATCACCGATATGAAAATGAAGCAGGCTGTGAAGGAAGGCAGAAGTGTTATCTCCATGGGTCCTCTGTTTTATTTCAATATAGGTGAAAAGACAGTTGGTGACGAAATAAAGGCAGGGGAGTATGAAATTGAATTCACTCTCAGCTTTGAGCGCATGAAGGAAATGGGTGTAACCGAAAAGGTCATCCCGAAAGAAATTAAGCTTATCACAATCGGCGGTGAAGAGGCTTTGAGTCTTGATGCGTCTTGCCTGCGAACAAGTGTAAGCCTCAAAAACTTATGGTATAACGCAGAACTGTGGGGTACAATTGACGGCAAAGAAAACTGCCTGCTTGCCCTTACAGCACCGATTTATACATGCTAAGTAAATTGCTGTTTTAGCATGAAATATGATTTTACATAATCAACGCGTTTTTGATTCTTTTTCCGCGGCAGGAAAAAGAATGCCTTAGCGGCGAGCGTAATATAAAACAGTTATGAAGTAATTTTTTGATTTAATTATTGATAAAAACTTCGCTATGAATTACACTTCGTGTATTGAAAGGAGATATATGATGACAACAGAAACCAAAGCAAAAGAAAAACGTTATGTGGGTGTCAAGGAAACCCTGCTGTACGGCATAGCAAACGGCGGACAGTGCATCGGCTATAATATGATGACTGCCCAGCGCTCATTCTTCCTTGTCAGTGTTTTCGGTGTGCCCGAAGCAGTGGTGTCGCTTATGCTGACAGTTATGGCGTTCTGGGATGCCTTCAATGACCCTCTTATGGGTGCCGTTGTTGACAAGACAAGAACACGTTACGGCAAGCTCAGACCCTATCTTATTTTTGTGCCTATTTTCTTAGGTATCACCACTGTGCTGTTCTTTGGTGGCCCTATATTCCTCACAGATGCAGCATCAAGACCGATGAGAATAGTATATATGTGCATTACATATTTTATCTGGGAATTCTTCTACACCATAGGCGATATTCCCTTCTGGGGACTTTCCTCAGCTATTTCGCCTAGTCCTCTTGACCGTTCAAGAGTTATCAAGTCTGCACGTCTTATCTCAGGCATCATAGGAGGCATCCCCGGTATTATCATCACTGTTTGTCTTGACCTTTCAAGAAACGGAACAATTCCTCTTTCTCTTTCTCAGGTTTTCTTTGTGCTGAGTATTGTTGCAGGCACATTCGGTATGTATCTTTTCTCCCTTGCAGGCACCAAAACAAAAGAGAGAGTTATTTACGTCAATGACGAGCCCAAGCTCAGCGAATGCTTCGCATTTATGTTTAAGAATAAGCCCCTTATGCTTATTATGCTTTCAAACCTTATTTCCGTTCTCGGCGGCATCGGCGGCACATTCAGTGTTTACTACTATTACAACGTTCTTGGTGTAAACAGCCTTTCACTTATCGCGGGCATTCCCGGTACTATTACGGGTTGGATAACCTATCCTCTTATGACAAAGCTTGAGAAGATATGGACCTCAAGACAGATAGTTGTCAGAATGGCACTTATGAACGCCTCTGTAACGGCTCTAGTGTTCCTCATTGGTTGCAGACACTATGATAAAATGGGAGTGGTTGTGCCCTTATTTATGATTCAGGGCATATTCGGTGCGATTAACGGCTCAATTCAGGCTGTTATTCCTACTAAGATGATTAGTGAAACCGTTGACTATATGGAATATAAAACAGGTAAGCGTAATGAGGGCATGGCATTCTCAGTGCTGACCTTTATGGGCAAGCTGACAGGTACTCTTGCAACAGCTCTCGGCACTGCTCTTATTCCTGTTGTAGGTCTTGTCAGAGACAGCGCAAGTGAAATGATGGTAATCTCCGAATCTTCACCTATCAACACAAAGTTCTGGCTCTGGGCTCTTGTTACCATTATCCCTGCTGCACTCGGACTTCTCAATCTCATTCCATATAAGTTCTATGACCTTGAGGGCGAAAAGCTGGCTATGATACAAAAAGAAGTTCAGGCAAGAAGAGAAACTGTTTCACATAAGGAGGTAGACTAATGAATAACAAATGCCCGAAATGCGGTAAAAAGCTCAGCTTATTATATTTAAAGCAAAACTGTCCCGAATGTGGTTGTGACCTTCTTTACTACAATATTGAAGAAAATCTTGAAAAGGATGCCGAGCAGGCTGAAAAAGAGTTCGAAGCTCTGGGTAAATTCCTTGACAAGGTAACACCTGCTTTCATCAAAAACAAAAAAGCAAAATGAAATTCACAGACGGAAAATTCAGAATTCTGATTTTATCAGACATACACACACCTGACGAAATGCCCATATGGACCGAAAGTTTTATCCGCTATGCTATGGAAAGCGAAAAGCCTGATTTAGTGGTGCTTCTCGGCGATAATGTGGGCGGCAGCTATGAGGGTGTGACAAAAGGAAAAAATATTATTGCAATCAAAAAGATAGTGTCGCTCCTGGGTGGCACTGCTTTTGCTGCTGTCTTCGGCAACCACGACCACGAGGGCTTGCCATTTATGAGTGAGACTGAGGCTAAAAGGTTTCACGTTTCCCTATATAATGAGGCTGAAAACTGCCTTATGAAAGAGGGAGATTACTCCCTTAACCTGAAAGACAGCAAGGGTGAAAAGGATATTTTTTCCCTTTATTTCATCGATTCGGGTACCTATGCCAAAGAGGGAGGCTATGCTTATGTCAGTCCTTCACAGCTTCAGTGGTATAAGGAAGAATGTGACAGAAACGGTAAGCTGCCTTCATATCTTTTTCAGCATATAATATTGCCCGAGGTCTATGATCTGATGCATGAAAGCAAGATGCCCAAAAAAGGCTACACAAAGGGTCAGTGCATAAGAGGCAGCAGGTTTTATAAATTCAAAGACGAAAGTCTCATTTCAGGCAGAATGAACGAAGGTCCCTGCCCGCCTGACATAAACGGGGGACAGTTCAATATTCTCAAAGAAAAGAACTGCACAGTGGCATGCTTTTTCGGTCACGACCACACTAACGATTTTGTCTGCGACTGCGATGGAATCAAGCTGGCGGCAGTGCCGTCACCCTCCTTTTTCACCTATGGCAATAAAAGAGGTGTGAGAGTGGTGACTATACACGAAGACAACCTGACACGTCTTGACACAAGGGTTATTCACTATAAGGATGTTATGAGTGAAGGACCGAAGAATTTCCTTGTTGACAAGTGGGGCGTGGATAAATATCAGAGAGTAATGAGGAGAAAGGCAAAATGAAAGCAACGGTATTAATAGATAACATAGCAAAAGATAAGCTCAAAGGGGAGTGGGGACTTTCAATTTTTATTCACCACGAAGATAAAAGAATACTTCTGGATTCAGGTGCAGGGGAAAGCTTTGCCCACAACGCAAAGGCTCTGTCGGTACCTCTTGAAAAGGTAAATTTCGGTGTGCTTTCACATGCCCATTATGACCATGCTGACGGTATGGAAAAATTCTTCAATATCAACTCAAAGGCAAAGTTTTATTTAAGCTCGGAGTGCAAAGAAAACTGCTATGGCAAAAGGTGGATTTTTTCTAAATATATCGGCATCAAAAAGGGCGTTATGGAAAAATATAAAGACAGAATTGTCTATGTCAAGGGCGATAAAGTCATCTCAAGCGGAGTTAGCATAATCTCTCACAAAACAAAGGGACTTGAGGCTATGGGCAAGAAAGACGGCCTTTGCATCAAAGAAAACAGGAAGCTTCGCTTTGACAATTTTGCTCACGAACAGAGCCTTGTTATTGACACCGATAAGGGACTTGTTATATTCAATTCCTGCTGTCACGGCGGTGCAGACACAGTTATAACCGAGGTACAGAAGAGCTATCCCAACAAGAAAATATATGCCCTTGTCGGAGGCTTCCACCTTTATAAGTCAACTGATGAAGAGGTTAAGGCTCTTGCCGAAAGAATTAAAAAGACAGGCATAGAAAAGATATATACAGGTCACTGCACAGGCAAAAAAGCCTTTGAAATACTCAAAAAAGAGCTTGGTGAAAAAGCCGAGCAGCTCTATGTGGGTCTGGTGATAGAGGCATGACAAAAGAAGAAATAAGACAAAGACTCTTCAGCCTTGCAGATGAAAAATATAAAGACTTTTCTTCGTCTTTGATGCCTACTGTCGATAAGGATAAGGTTATAGGTGTGCGCACCCCCGCACTGCGTGCCTTTGCAAAGGAGCTTTATAAGCAGGGTGGTTATGAGGCATTTCTCCGTGACCTGCCTCATGAGTTTTATGAAGAGGATAATCTTCATGCTATGCTTATAGCCGAAATCAAAGATTTTGGCGCTTGCCTTAATGAAACTCAAAAGCTTCTGCCCTATATAGACAACTGGGCAACCTGCGATATGCTCAGACCCAAGTGCTTTAAAAAAGAATCTGAAAAGCTTTATGATGCAATTCTTCTGTGGCTACAAAGCGGCAGAACCTACACGGTGCGTTATGCCATAGGCTGTCTTCTGAGCTTTTATCTTGACGACAATTTCAGCCGTGAGCACCTGCGGCTGATAAGTCAGATTTCCAGTGATGAATACTATATCAATATGATGATTGCCTGGTACTTTGCCACGGCACTGAGCAAGCAGTATGAAAGCACAATAGGTTATATTGAGGAAAGAAGGCTTTCTTTGTGGGTGCACAGAAAAACCATTCAGAAGGCAGTGGAAAGCTATCGTATCAGTGATGAGGTGAAGGCTTATCTTAAAAGCCTGAGATGAATAAAATAAGTCCTGCAGAGTATATCCTGCAGGACTTGCTTATTATATTGCGGATTATGATTATTCCTTGACGGGAGCAACCCTGGGCTTATCAACCTTGGGACTGATTTCTCCTGCTTTCATAAGTGCTGTCTTTGTCATAAGCGGACCGAAGAGCTCATAAACAAGAACACCGAAAAGAACAATGTTTCTTATTATCACACCCTCAGCGCCAAGAGCTGACATGGCTGTAATTGACATACCGAGTGCAACACCTGCCTGAGGCAGAAGTGTGATGCCAAGATATTTACTGATGTGAGGCTCACATTTAACAAAGCCTGCACTCATTCTTGCACCAAAATATTTGCCGAGTGAACGTGCTATGATATAAACTATGCCAATGCCCACTATGGCAAGGTCGCTGAAAACTGAAAACTCAAGCTCTGCACCGCTGAGAACGAAGAAAAGAATGAAAATGGGTGCTGTCCACTTGTCGGTTTTTTCCATAAGGTCGGGTGAGAAGTCACAGACGTTGCAGAAAATTGTGCCAAGCATCATGCACACAAGAAGGGGCGAAAAGCCGATATGTACCTCGCCGATGCTTGAGTGATATTTTGAAAGGGCAACTGCCAGAAAAATTGCTGTAACAACAAGAGCCTGACGCTTTGTGTTTGAACGGAAAAATTTCTCGCAGAATGAGAGCATCCAGCCGATTACACCGCCCACAACAAGTGAAACAAATATTTCAACCAGAGGGTCAACTATAACCGAAACAAGGCTCAGCTCACCGTTATGAAGTGTTTTTGCAACGCCGAGCGAAACTGCAAAAATAACAAGACCTACGGCGTCATCAAGAGCAACAATAGGCAAAAGCAGTGATGTGAGCTTACCCTTTGCCTTATACTGACGAACAACCATAAGAGTTGCAGCAGGAGCCGTTGCAGAAGCAATTGCGCCAAGCACAATAGCAGTGGAAAGAGGAAGCTTGTCTTCGCCTAAAACAAAATGAAGACCTATGAGTACCGCGTCAACAAGCAGTGTAGTGATAACTGCCTGAAATATGCCGATAATAGTTGCCTGCTTACCTGTTTTTTTCAGCTGTGACAATCGGAATTCATCACCTATTGCAAAGGCGATAAAACCAAGGGCAACGTCGTTTATAATGCTCATTGATTCCACTTCGGCAGTTGAGGTGAAGCCTACACCTTTTATGCCTAAAAGACCTAAGCAATAAGGACCGATAAGTATACCTGCAACAAGATAGCCGGTAACTGCAGGGAGCTTGAGCGGTTTAACAACTCGTGACATAAAAAGACCTGCGCTCAGTGCCACGGATATTGCTAAAAGTGTTTCCATAAATAAGACCTTCTTCTATTAAGAGATTTAACCGCTATATTATAGTTTCAGCACCCCTAAAAGTCAATTATAACTTTCAACAATTATAGCTGATTTTTTTACGGTTTTTTCTTAATCTTACACAATGAGCAGTATTCACAGGCTGGTTTGCGGCGGCTCCACAAAACCGCAAGCGGTTTTTGGAGCGACTACGTCGCTTGCCGGACGCAGTCCGGCAGTGGAGCCGCCGCCACTTCCCGTTTCATCAGAACCTTATTTCATGCAGCTTTTATCAATCGCCGGGTTGAAGGCATAGAAGTTCTTTTCGTTAAGCTTGTCGGTTGCAATACGAAGTCCCTCACCGAATCTCTGATAGTGCACAACCTCTCTCGCACGAAGGAACTTGATAACATCTCTTACATCAGGATCATCAACGAGACGAAGGATATTGTCATAGGTTGTACGGGCTTTCTGCTCGGCTGCCATATCCTCGTGCAGGTCAGTTATAACGTCGCCCTTAGACTGAAGATAAGCAGCCGTGAAGGGTACACCTGCCGCAGAAGCAGGATAAACACCCGTTGTGTGGTCAACAAAATATGCGTCGAAGCCCTGCTTCTTTATCTCATCACAGGAAAGGTTTCTCGTCAGCTGATAGACAAGAGTACCGATCATTTCGAGATGACCGAGTTCTTCCACACCTATGTCAGTTAGAAGGCCCTGAAGCTCACAGCAGGGCATAGCAAAGCGCTGGCTGAGATAACGAAGTGAAGCACCAAGCTCGCCGTCGGGACCTGCTGACAGTAATTAGCTATAAATCAAACATAAAAATATATACGCACACTGTTGCCGGGTTTACAGAATTCTATTTTACTGATAATTGTCCTGAGGGCGGTGTTCTTCTCTGCTTCATCGGTGGAAGGGTTTTCAATAACTGCTATGACACCACCAATTTTCTTTGCAAAATCTTCTTTGCTTGGCTGTTTTGTTTGCTTGGCAAGGTCCTTTTCTATCTTGGCGATATTGTTTATTAT
>JAZNUW010000053.1:0-23388 GCA_045592465.1 Acutalibacteraceae bacterium
CGATGTTATGAAGGTTGACCTTCACGCCCTTATCAAAGAAAAATTTGAGGGTATGGATGTTGTGGTCTGCGCAAATCTGCCATATTACATCACCTCCCCCGTTATCACAATGCTTCTTGAAAGCAGGCTGCCCATCAAGGCTATAACCGTTATGATTCAGAAAGAGGCGGCTGACAGACTTTGCACCCCCGTAGGCTCGCGTGACAGCGGCGCCATAACCGTCTGCACCAACTACTATGCTGAGGTCAGACAGCTTTTCAATGTTTCCAGAGGGTCTTTTATGCCTGCGCCCAATGTGGACAGTACCGTAATAAGACTTGATATCAGGCCGTACCCTGCCGTAGAGGTGAGTGACGAGAAGAAATTTTTCAGAATGGTCAAGGCTGCCTTTGCCCAGCGAAGAAAAACAGCAGTGAATTCCATAGCCTCAGGCATGGGCTTATCAAAAGCGCAGGTAACCGATGCCCTTATTAAAAGCGGACTTTCCGAAACGGTACGCGCCGAAAAGCTGACAATGGAAGAACTGGCCGTTCTTTGTGAAAATTTAGGGTGATAGCTGTGAAACGATTTTTTAATATTTTTTATACCGTTCACTTCAAAGTGTTATTTGTTGTTTTGCTGATGATTTTTTCCTGGGTTATGAACAGTGAATTCACTGAGCTGCTCAGCATTTATAAGCAGGACAGAGCTGCTCTTATAAATGTTTTTATACAGTGGGATAATTTCGATTATGAAAATTCCTACTTTATCAAAGATTCTGCAGAAACTGCAATTGAAGATGTGCTGGAATATACTCTGGTCTATAACCGCAAGGCACTGGACCTTTACACACAGTATGATAATATAGCAACAGAAGAATATAATGAGCTTATTTCAAGGCTTAAATCTCTGCGCCACTTCCGTTATGCCGTTGTCAATCATAAAACGGATATAATTGTTTCAAACATTCCGGAGCTTAATGCCCGGGGGCCTGAGGCAAATGTAAGACGTTATTTCGGTGATGAAAAAAATCTGCTTATTGTCAGAGATGCCAAAAGCCCCATATTTGAAAACGGAACAAAGGTTGACTACGTTGAATTTGTCAGCGAGCAGGCCCAGAAATATCCCGATGACTTTGACCTTTATATTTCCTTCGGTGACACTATGGACTTTGCAGGAAGCAGTGAGGAATTTTCACAAAAGCACAATCAGGTGCTTCTTATGGTTAAATCTGTTTTTAAGAACATAATCATTTATCTCATAATTCTGTTCACTCTCTTTGTTGCTCTTATTTCCGTAGCGGGCCAGAGAGAGCTTGGCGGCAAAACATATCTCTCACTTATGGATAAGCTCCCCAACGATATAAAAATCATGTTGTATATAATCGTTTATATGTCCTTGTCTGCCTTATATGAAAATTCTCTTTATATGGCATTACAGATAACAAACAAGGCTGATTTCTGGTTCAATTACAGTGCCGATTTTTATCTTGCAAGATCAAATGTAAGCATGGTTATTATGATCACTATTATCACTGTTTTTGCCTGCACTCTCAAACGCCACATCCGTTGCGGCACTCTGATTTCTAACACATATATATACAAAGCCGTCAAAAATTATAAAAATAAAGAGCCCTTAAAATAAATATACCTTTTTCGGCTCATATAAAAGAAAAAGGTTAAGTAAAGCCAAAAACTTTACAGCATTTTTTCAGCTGTAAAGTTTTTTTCTTGCCTATGTTGAAAACGCCGTTGAAAAAGTTAAAAACCTCAATTCTTCAACATCGTTTTTCCGTTTTGTAATTATAAACCGCTTTTTTAGTAAAGTTTTTCACTTTACTAACAGGGTTTTCCACATTTATTATAAGAAAACTGTGTGGATTATTCATTTTCGGTGAATTGTTGTATATACACATTCAGCGCTTATTTTTGCATAAATTATCCGACTGCCGTGTAGCTGCCCGCATAAACATTAACACCGGATATATTCACACTTTCATCGGTGTAATTGACATAAACCTTCAGCTCTTCACCGAAATGTGTGACATAAACGCCCTCTTTTATCATTTTGTGCTCTGTTATTCTGCGGTCTCTCACAGATGAAAAATCATTTCTGAATTTATCATAATAAGCCTTTGCCTCACCCAGAGAATTCATATAATAATATGCATCTTCTTCGCTTTCAGCCAAAGAGGAGGTGCAGGTCCATTCATAATGAGGCAGTGCTCCGTACTCTGCCGCCTTGAGCATAGCATAGGTGCTGTTGCCCGAAAGGTTTGCAGCAGACAATGAGTAATCGGCAATTCCGTGAAGTATTATCTGAACAAATGGTACATCACGGAAATTTTCATTTTCTGACACAGATGACTCTGAGGGAATGTTCAGAATTCCCTGAGCATATTTTATGCTGTATAAATTTCCTTTTTCAATCATCAGTGCTTTTGAGGCACCTACAGAAGCTATCATATCCGAGAGAGAATTTCTCACATCACTTCTCAGCATAGTTCTGCCTGAGGTGTAATCGGAATAAAGGGATGAGCCCTTCTCATTTATGCATACACCGTAAAAAGGCTGGTCACGCAGTTCGCTTATAATGGTGCTGAGGTTTTTATTTATGCTTCTGACAGACGAAAGCTCCGTTCTTTTGCCGCTGATTTTTCTGGCGCAGTCTCCACCCGTTTCTGAGAGGGAAGCATCAGCATAAATGCGTATATTTTCCTGAGCTGTGACATTCACGAAGCCTTCAAAATCTTTTTTGCTGCCAAGAGATGAGTCAACACTCACACTGCCCTTTTCATAAACTCCCTTAAGTCTGACATTGACACCTTCAAAGCCTTTGGTCATAAGTGAGGATATAAGCTCACTGCTCTGGGCAAAGCTCGAAAGCACCCGACTTGACTCTTTACCCTTTTCGTCAACAACCTGCTCTGACATAACAAGAGTCAGATTAAAGGGATATCCCTGAGCTTCATCAATGGCTTTTTCGCGAAGCTTGCCCTGTCTTATAAGCAGCTCTCTTGCCGCTGATGCCATGCCTGTGTAGCATGCGTTTTCACCGCTGAGGAATCTGTATGAAAGCTCTGCAATTCCCTGATAGCTTTCACCGCTGACAAATATGCTGCTCTCATCTTTCAGTGTGGGAGTCAGACAAAAATATGCACCGACTCTGTTATAGCCGCCCTCAGAAGAGGTCTTGTCCGCCTTTATTGTGCACACTGCATCACCCTCGCTGACAAGACAGACAAATGCGCCGTTGCCTCTTTTTCTGCCGAAAGCGCCTATAAGCACCTGAGCCTGCTCACCCGAGAGTACCGGGGCATCACTGCCGTAAACCTCAAGTGAAAGCTCATCAAAAGCATCTGTTTTTTTGCCCAGGTCAAGCAAGGCTCCGCAGCCGTCAGGCAAAAGAATATAGTCACCCTTTGCCGTCACTGTGTCGGCAGCAAAAAAGGGAAGCACTTCAATGCCCTGAATTTCTATTCTGCCCTTGCTGTTGTTGATAATTTTGCTGCAGTGCGTTCTTACGCTGAGCATACCGTCTGTCAGAACGAATTCCACAGGCACAGTGATATCAAGCTTTTTGTTGTTTTTAAGGCTCTGTCTGAAATTATAGGTGATAACAACGCCCTCTGACGTGATTTTATATTCAGTGCACCCGAAAGCGAGGCTGTCATTCTGTGATGACAAGACATACTCCCTGCCCTCAATCAATGCGTGAACTCTGAGCACATCCGCCTTTTCTCCCTCGTACTTTTCAGGCAAGGCTCTGTAAAGGCTCTGAGTCATATTGTCATAAACACACACTGACATGCTTTTATCATCAAGAAACAAATCAAGCATACCTGAAGAGGCGAGATTTATCATTTCGCCCGCATTGGCATCTGACACAAATATATCCTGAGTCGCGGCATCAGCCTGGGTGAGAATATCCTTATCAGACAAGCGGATTTTGTCGCTGTTTGCACCTGTGCAGCCCGCAAGAGCAAAAATGCACACCGTAAAAATCAATATATATATTATCTTTTTTAATCCAGTCATATATTACACCTCTGAAACAGTATAACATATATGGGAAAAAATTTCCAGCAGGAACTTTATGTGCCTTGAGTTCACATCATATTTTTCCTCATCTGAATCAGAATAGCTTTTTCTCTGCGTGACACCTGCACCTGTGACATCCCCAGCTCTGCGGCAGTTTTAACCTGAGTCATGCCTTTGAAATAACGAAGCTCTATAAGACGTCTGTCTTTTTCTTCAAGGCTGCTTATCACACTTCTCAGCGCAAGCTTTTCGGATATCGCCTCTTCAGGTGCCTGAGTGGGAATATCAAGCTGCACAGTACCCTTTTCATCTGTTGCCGTCAGGGATATAACAGGCATTGATATGGTGATAAGCTCTGCCGCCTGAGAAACATCTGTGCCCAGCTTTTCTGCAAGCTCACTTATTGTGGGCTCACGGCCCAGTTCAATTGACAGTTTTTCTTTCAGCTGCATGGCATGTCTTGCCTTCTCTTTAAGGCTTCTGCCTATTTTGACTGCTCCGCCGTCACGGAAAATGCGTTTGATTTCACCCAGAATCACAGGCACCGCATAGGTAGAAAAGGCAAATCCGCGGCTTTTGTCAAAGTTATCTGCTGCTTTTATAAGTCCCACACAGCCTGCCTGAAACAGGTCGTCATATTCCACACCTCTGCCTCTGAATTTATTGGCGCAGGCATGCACCAATCCGTAATTATTTTCAATAAGCGCTTCCCTGTCACTGCTTTTTTCCTTCAAAGCTACACCGCCTTTATGAAAATTTCTTTCAGAAAAAATCTTACAGCCTTTTGCCTCTTATTTTCTTTTCAAGGGTAACCGTTGTGCCGAAATCCGGCTTTGAGCTGACTCTGACTTTATCCATAAAAGATTCCATAACCGCAAAGCCAAGGCCTGCTCTTTCCGAGCCTGCCGTTGTGAAAAGGGGCTGCATAGCCTGTGCTATATCCTTTATGCCGACACCCTTGTCACGGACCTTGATTCTGATAATATTGTTTTCAAAAATGCTTACGGTTATGTAAATTTTTCCTTCCTTTTCTTTATAGCCGTGGACTATGGCATTGGTCACAGCCTCACTCACAGCTGTTTTTATGTCGGATATTTCTTCAATATTAGGGTCAAGGCAGGAAACAAAGCAGGCAACCGCCACCCTTGAAAAGCCCTCATTGACGCTTCGGCTTTCCATAACAATTCTCATTTCGTTTATACAGTTCATCACACAACCTCCTTTTGTTTTATTTCACCCAGGCGCTCAAGCCCTGCAAGCACCATAACCTTGTAGGCACCCGGAGAAAGATTTTCAACTCTTATTCTGCCATGGACCGTTTTCATAAGCTTATATCGGCCCATAACAAGACCTATGCCCGAGGAATCCATAAAGCTGACCTCACCGAAATCCATAATAAGCAAGGAGGGCTTTTTGTGAATGATTGCATCGTCAATGCTTGCTCTTATGAGAGAGGCACTGTGGTGGTCAATTTCTCCGCTGAGATAAACCCTTATTTCCTTTTGCTTATATTCAATTTTTGCAGACATAATAACCTCCCGAAAATAAAAATCCCTTATGATAGCAAATAGTATCATAAGGGATAGACTATGCATATTTTGCCGAAGGACGGCATAAATATATATTTTTATCTGAAAAACTTATTTCTGATTTCGCTGACAAGATAAAAAGAGCCTGCAACAACAAGCACACCTTCCTTATCGGTCAGTGACAGTGCCTTTTTGTACGCGTCAAGGCTGTTACTCACACAAAATGTGTTGCCGCCGTATTCATCGGCAATTTCTCTGAGCACCTCAGGGCTTTCACCTCTTAAGGCATCTGTTACGGTGAAAACTGCATTTTCACATAAGGGCAGAATATAATCCATTGCTTTTTTATAATCCTTATCCTTCATAAAAGACATAAGCAGAGTGATTTTTCTGTCGCTGAGATAGGTTTTAATCATATTGCTAAGAGCCTTCATGCATCCTTCATTGTGGCCTCCGTCAAGGATAATAAGAGGCTCGGTTGACACAATTTCCATTCTTCCGGGAATTCTGAAAGAGGCTATACCCTCGGTTATGTCACTGTCTTTTATATCGAAGCCGTCTTGCCTTAGAAGCTTTGCTGAGGTGATAACCGTCAGCATATTGCCAATCTGATGAGCACCGCAAAGAGAAGTGGTGATATTCAGTCCGTCACAGATAAACTCAGAGCCTGTGATATCGCTTTTTATAAGGGAAAGGCTGTCGGTGTCAGGCATATGAAATTCACAGCCCTCATTAAGGCTTTTGGTGAAAAGCACCTCCACTGCATCGCGCGGCTGAGGCACATAGCCGAATTTTTCACCTTTATCGGGATAAGACACAACCCTGCAGCCTTTTTTTATTATACCGCTTTTTTCTTTTGCGATTTTTTCCACTGTGTCACCAAGCATCTCTGTGTGGTCAAGAGAAATGCTGACAAATATGCTCTGAAGAGGTGCAGGTATAACATTGGTGCTGTCGTGCTCTCCGCCTATGCCGCACTCGAGAAAAACTATGTCGCATCCCTCTTTGGCAAAGTACATTAAAGCGAGAGCCGTTGTCACCTCAAAAACAGTGGGATAAAGGTCTTCTTTTTCCATAAGGTCGGTTTTTTCTTTGATTAAAGCCGTCAGTGAGGCGATGTCGCTGTGGCTGATATAGGCGTTGTTGACCTGCATTCTCTCACCGAATTCAACGATGAAGGGCGAGGTGAAAAGGCCCACACGATAGCCTGCATTTCTGAGAATATATGACAGAGCCGTAGACACTGAGCCCTTGCCGTTGGTGCCTGCTATGTGAACGAATTTCAGCTTTTTTTCAGGATTTCCCAACAATTCGAGAAGTCTTTCTATTCTCTCGTGGGCACTGCTTTTCTGAAACTTGCGCCGCGACATTATGTAGTCAATAGCCTCGTTGTAGGTCATAGCTTCATCTCCTTTTCCGATGCTAAAAGTATATATCGTGAAAAGGAATATGTCAACAGCCGAAGTCCGCATATTTAAGGTCTTGCAGCTGTGTCTGAGCACATTTTTCATACAGCGCTGAGGCAAAAGCCACTCTGCCGACACCCTCAGGTTTCAGCTTCTCATAGGGTTCAGGCAGCACAACATCACTCCCCGAAAAAACCGCTGAGTTCATCATAAATTTCTTTTTATCAGCAAAAACAGTACCTGCAAAATAAAGCGGTACATCACAGCTGCGAGCTATTATAACATCACTGTCAAAGCATTCCTTATCTGTAATCACAAGAGAAAAGCCGTATTTTTCCATAAGGCGCAAGGAAAGCTTTTCATACTCTTCACTGTTTTGCGTCACAACCTTTATTGTGGCGAAGCATCGGGCAAGATTTTCAATATAATCAATATATGCACCCCTGTCATCAAAGACTGTAAGGCTTCGGGAAGTAAACTCATTTTTATGGCTTTCTATATAATAAAGTGCCGAATTCATAAGCATAAGTCCCGGAAATATATCGGGCACAAATTCGGTGATGCCGACATTGGAAGGCACAGCAACTCCCTTTGGCAGAATCACATCCCGTTTAAGTATGCCAAGGCACCCTTCAAGCTTTTTCCAGGGTACTCTGCCAAAAGTTTTCTCAACAGTAACAATGAAGAAAGCCTCACCTGACGGCAGGGTTATTCTTTCACTTGTTATAGTGCCTCTGCCGAATCTGCGACGGGGCTCACTGAGCTTTATAACTGCAAACATAAAAACACCCCCATTATAAATATGAATGAGGGGTTGTGAATTATGATCTGTGCCATGGGTAAATTTGGGGCGGCTCCACCGCCGAACTTCGTTCGGCAAGCGACCTTCGGTCGCGCAAAATCGCAAAGCGATTTTGTGGAGCCGCCGCCCTTTGCCGCAGACTAAAAGCAGAGTGACAACAAATCACCCTGCCGTAATAATTATATTTTCTTTTTCATCAGACCGTGCCTGTTGCAATAAATATACAGATAGCCTCTGCCTCTGAGCTGAATTCTTGTTTCGGCATTTCCCTCAGGGTAAAGCTTGACAAACTGTATTTTATCAGCGGTGACATAGGCAATAAAAGATATATAGTGCTTTTTTGTCATATCGTGATTCACCGTGATGAATTTTTCGTCTTCAACATCGTCAATTCTTACAGTATGCTCTTCGTCTGTTTCCTCTGCTTCAAGGGCAGGCAATGTTATTCCGCAGCAGCTTATAACTGCAGCTCCGCTCGAGTGTATGACATTTCCGCAGACAGGACAGACATAAAACTTTGAACGCAGCATATTGGAAGAAAGGTTTTTATTTATAACGGTGTTTCCTGACATAAGCTCCATAACAGAAACTCCCAGAGCCTGACTTAATGGCTCGATGAGTGAAATATCGGGGAGTCCCTTTGAGGTTTCCCATTTTGATATTGCTTTGCTGCTGACACCTATTTTTTCAGCAAGAGCAGTCTGAGTGAGACCCTTCTTTTCACGAAGGCTTTTTATGGTACGGGCAGTTATATATGTATTCATGGCATATCTCCTTTGCTTTTCAGCTTCTATTATAGTTTATGCCATGCAAAAACACAACCTACTCTTCGTGGACAGAACTGTTTAAACAATTAAAGGGAGAAGAAAAATCTTCTCCCTTGTTTTTCTTTTTTGCTCGCCGCGCTGATGCTCACATTATAATGAGCACGCATCGTGATGGTCATGATCTTCAATCTTACCTACAATCGGCTCGGGATCGATGCCCTGTCTTGTGTAGTAATCGGCAAGAGCTGCCTTGATAGCCTGCTCAGCAAGCACACTGCAGTGGATTTTAACTGCAGGCAGACCGTCGAGAGCCTCAACAACTGCCTTGTTTGTCAGCTTGAGAGCTTCACTGATAGGCTGACCCTTGATAAGGTCTGTTGCAATTGAGCTTGTTGCAATTGCACTTGCACAGCCGTAGGTCTTGAACTTGACGTCAACGATTATATCATTTTCAATTTTGAGATACATCTTCATGATATCTCCGCACTTTGCGTTGCCGATTTCACCCACACCGTTTGCATCTTCAATTACACCAACGTTGTGAGGGTTGGCAAAATGTTCCATTACTTTTTCACTGTACTGCATAGTTATATATCTCCTTAGTTATTCTTCTCGTTTTCAAGTATGTGTTCCCAGAGAGGTGACATGTCACGAAGTCTTTCAATAATGGGAGGAAGCACCTCTAAGATATAGTCAACATCCTCTTCGGTATTGTTTTCGCCAAGTGATAATCTGAGTGAGCCGTGAGCAACCTCGTGCTTAAGACCTATTGATAAAAGCACATGGCTGGGGTCGAGACTGCCTGATGTGCAGGCTGAGCCGCTTGAAGCACTGACACCCTTCATATCCAGCATAAGAAGAAGGCTTTCACCCTCGACACCCTCAAAGCACATGCTGAAGTTGCCGGGAAGTCTCTTATCCTTATCGCCGTTTATTCTTGAATGTGAAATTTTGCTTGCACCTTCGAAAAGTCTGTCACGCAGTGCCTTGACCTTATTATAGTTTTCTTCAAGGTGCTCTGTCATTTCTGTGATAGCCACGCCAAGACCTACTATACCGGGTACGTTTTCTGTGCCTGCACGTCTGCCGGCTTCCTGAGCGCCGCCTTCAATAAGGTTGGGCAGGCGAAGACCCTTTTTGCAATAAAGTGCGCCCGTACCCTTAACGGCATGGAATTTGTGTCCTGAAAGTGAGAGCATGTCGATATTCTGCTCTTTAACATCTATTTTAAGGTGTCCCACAGCCTGAACTGCATCAGTGTGGAAAAGCACACCCTTGTCACGGCAAAGCTTGCCGATTTCTGCTATGGGCTGAACGGTGCCGATTTCATTGTTGGCATACATAATTGAAACAAGGCAGGTTTCATCTGTTATTGCCTTTTCAACATCCTCAACCTTTACAATGCCGTTTTCATAAACATCAAGGTATGTAACCTTGAAGCCTTCTTTTTCAAGTGCCGCCATTGTATGCAGTACAGCATGATGCTCAAACTTGCTTGTGATAAGGTGCTTTTTGCCCTTCTTGGCACCGAGGGCTGCTGCGCCTCTGATTGCCCAGTTGTCTGCTTCACTGCCGCCTGAGGTGAAGAAGATTTCTTTCACGTCTGCACCGAGAGCTGAAGCTACCTGCTGTCTTGCCTTATCAACTGCTCTGGCAGCAGTCTGGCCTATGCCGTAAAGGCTTGAGGGGTTGCCGTAATGCTCTGTCATATAGGGAAGCATTGCTTCAACGACCTTTTTTGAAACGGGAGTCGTTGCCGCGTTATCTGCATAAACATATCTCATTTCTTAATACACTCCAATCCTGATTTTTCTGTGGCGATGCTTCTTTCAGCAAGGTCTTTGAGGGTTATTCTGCTGACAACAGAAATCGTCGCCTCATATATCTGAGTCCATATAAAGGACGTAACACAGTCGCAGTAATTCTCACACTTACCGTTATCCTCAGCGCAGGCAACAGGGGCAAGGGAGCCTTCCGTAGCCTTGAGTATGCTTTCAACGGTTATTTCTTCGGCGGGCTTTGTCAGATGATATCCGCCCCTGGCACCTCTGACAGATTTCACAAGACCTTCCTTGGATAAAAGGTTGATTATCTGCTCCAGGTACTTTTCGGAAAGGTGCTCTCTCTCAGCAATATCCTTAAGGGAAACACAGCCACCATCACCGTTAACGGCTATATCAGTCATTATGCGCAGTCCGTATCTGCCTTTAGTTGATATTTTCAAGAAAATCACCTCTTTTTTATAAGAATTCCTACTTTAATGGTAGTATATCACTAATTCTAATTCATAGCAAGTAGATATGAATTATTTTCAGGTAGAAATAAGTGTTGGCTGAATCGGATATTTTATGCAAGATATACAAGAGCAGTTTGCGGTGTCGGGAAGCTCCGGCGGCTCCGCTGCCGAACGGTGTTCGGCAAGCGGCCCCCGGCCGCGCAAAATCGCGGTGCGATTTTTGCGGAGCCGCCGCCCACCACATGCCACTTCCCGCAAAAAGCAGGCAGGCCGCTACCCACGGTAGCGACCTGCCTTAAATTAAGATTGATAAAACTGCAAGCTTCTGAGCTTTAACTCTGCGGCGAGAAATTTTAAAACTACATCACTATAAACCCGCGACCGCAATTTTGCATTTAATTTATTACTCTGTTCTGAGTGCCTCAACGGGATCCTTCTTAGCTGCAAGTGATGAGGGAACAAGACCTGCAATAAAGGTAAGTCCCATGCTGATGCAGATGAGGGTTATTGCAGCCGGAACGGGAAGCACTGCTGCTGCACCTGTGTTAGTCAGATAATCAAGCAGGAAGTTTATGGGCAATTCAAGCAGTAACGTGCAGCCTATACCCAGCAGACCTGCCGCAAGACCCACAATTATTGTTTCAGCATTGAATACACTTGAAACGTCGCCCTTTGATGCACCGATTGCACGCAGGATACCGATTTCCTTGGTTCTTTCAAGAACTGAAATGTAGGTGATGATTCCTATCATAATTGATGAAACAACAAGTGAAATTGCAACGAACATAACAAGCACATAAGTAACGATATCGATAATCTTTGTTACTGATGAAAGAAGCATGCCAACGGGGTCTGTGGGGCTGATTGAATATTCCTCGTGACCGTCAGCAGTAACCTGCTCGTTATAGTAACCGATCATTTCGTTAAGGTCTTCTTTTGCCTCGAAGCTCTTGGGATAGAAATAAATTGATGTGGGTGTGTCTGCAGGCTGATAGCCTAAAACCTTCATGGTGTTATCATATGAACACTCTGCCTTGATGGTGTCGATATATGCCTGCTTGAGAGCGAGAACCTGCTCATCGTTGAGATAGCCTTCCATAAGCTTTTTCTGAAGGTCTGACATATCACCGAAATCAAAGAGAGATGTCATATCCATAATATCGATTTCTGAAAGGTCGATATCACCTGCAAAGCTCATAAAGGGACCGATATCAAGATATTTCATATCGATAAGCTTCATATCAATATCAACGAGGTCAAAATCGTTGACTGTCAGATCCATAAATTCAAGGCCTGTAATAACGTCCTTTTTGGGGTTTGCCAGCTGTTCCTTGACAACAGGTGAGTTTGCAGTGTATTCGAGCGCATACTCCATAAGCTCTGTGGGGTAACCGATAGCGGCGGTACCGATAGAAAGAACGTTGTCTTCGTCAGGACGGATAATACCTACAATGCTGATTTCAAGGCCTTTATCGATAAGCTTCTTGACATAAGAAAGGTTTGCACTGTTGTCACTCCAGAGACCTGTCTTCTTATCCTTGACCATATAGTCACAGTTAAGCACGAGTCTGAATTTCATATTGCAGATTTCTTCATAAGAGAATGATCTGGGCTCAGTTTCCATTTCGCCTGTACCTGAGAGTGCACCCATAATGTCTGATGAAAGGTTATTCTGATTTTCGATACCCAGTGCATAAAGAATAATCTCTGTGATTTCATTGTTGCCGTCAACCAGAAGCACAACTTCATTCTTTTCCTTGGGAAGTCTTCCGTAAATAACGTCATACTGTCTTGAAATAACCTCGTCGTCACCTATCATCTCTATCCATGAGTCCATAAGAGATGATGACATAAAGTTTTCCATACCGGGCATCATCATGCCGCTGCTCATTTCAGCCATGGCAGTGTTGGGGTTAACCTTTATAACACCGTCTGAGGTGTCAGCCTTATAGATGTTGAGAGGAGTTGAATATTTGAACTGAATATCGTTGCAAAGCTCGTCAAAGGTTTCTCTGTTATCATCGATATACTTTTTGAAGCTCTTTATGTTGTTTGATGAGGACTGTGCGATAAATGTGTTGATAAGCTCTGTGAACATATCGTTGACATAAATCTTATCCAGAGTGTTTGATGAATTTATCATCTCTTCACTCATGCCCATAACGGCGCTCATCATATTGTCTGTGTTGACTGCTTCTCTTTCAACTGACATGGGGTAAGCAAGAAGAGTATCATTCTGTACCTTGTCAACATAGTTCTGAATACCTGTTGAAAGGGCAAGCACGAGAGCAATACCTATAATGCCGATAGAGCCTGCAAATGCAGTCAGGAAGGTTCTGCCCTTTTTGGTGGCAAGGTTTCTCATACTAAGGCCGAAGGCTGTTGCCATGCTCATTGAGGGCTTTCTGCCCTTTTTCTTTTCTTCCTCAGCCTTTGCTTTCTCGTTTTCATAATCCTTTGCTTCAGGTTCAAAGGGATTTGTGTCGTCAATTACCTTACCGTCAACGCATTTGATAATTCTGTTTGAATATTCATAAGCAAGGTCAGGGTTATGTGTAACCATTATGATAAGCTTATCCTTGGAAATTTCCTTGAGAAGCTCCATAATCTGAACGCTTGTTTCACTGTCGAGAGCACCTGTGGGCTCGTCGGCAAGAAGAATATCAGGGTTATTGATAAGAGCTCTTGCAATAGCAACTCTCTGCATCTGACCGCCTGACATCTGGTTGGGTCTTTTGTTTATATGATCGCCAAGACCAACCTGTCTCAGAGCTGCCTTTGCTCTTTCTCTTCTTTCCTTCTTCGATACACCTGAAAGGGTAAGCGCAAGCTCAACGTTTGCAAGCACACTCTGGTGAGGAATAAGGTTATAGCTCTGGAAAACGAAGCCTACTGAGTGGTTTCTGTAGGTATCCCAGTTTTCGTCTGTGAAGTTTTTGGTTGACTTGCCGTTGATAACAAGGTCGCCGCTTGTGTATTTATCAAGACCGCCGATAAGGTTAAGCAATGTTGTCTTACCACAGCCTGAGGGACCGAGAATTGAAACAAATTCACTTTCTCTGAAATTGATGCTGACATCGTTGAGCGCTCTGACAGTGGTGTCACCTGTCACATAGTCTTTGGTTATATTCTTTAATATGAGCATCTCTTACACCTCCTGAAGGTTTGCTGATTTTTCTTTGATTATTCTTCTGTCTTCGAGATAAGCTATTATCTTTTTGCGCTTGAGGATTATAACAACCTCAGCGGCAGCTATGAAAAGGAAGCCGAAAAGCACGGGTACTGCTTCTTCATCATTCTTTTCGGGAGTGTAGATAATAGTGGGAAGATAGTCACTTTCGGGCTTTATCTCAACGGTAGCTCTTTCTCTGAAGAAGATTTTATAGAGCCATTCAACGGTTTCGTCTGTTGACATTTTTGCCATTTCGTCACCGATGCCCCCTGAGAAATTAGAGAACATATCGTTGTCACCTGAGCCCATAAAGCCCATCATCATATCTTCGTTGCCGGGAGTTCTCATCATCTCTGCTATGAAGCGAAGAAGTGTAACTATAATTGCAGGCTGGTCTGCCTTGATATATGATATGGTTGCCGGCTGACCTGCCACGGTGCGCTTGCTTTGTGCTGTCACAAGAGTACCCATAGTCATAAACTGCTTTATGTCGAAATCTCCGATATCCATTCCCAGGTCAACCTCGCCCATCATATCAGCCATCATTTTTTCCATATCCATTTCACCCATAAGTGAGGAAATGTCAAGCATATCCTTCATACCCAGCTGACCGAGAAGCTCAGTGAAGGGGTACATAAGATTGTTGATTGCCGTTTCAAGACCGCCGTTTTCAATAAACCAGAGCAGGTTGGGAAGAATTTCCGTCACGGTGTAAACAGGTCTGTCGAGCACTCTTTCAACAAGTGAAAGCACTGCATCCGCAATTGACTCTATTGCTTCACCCTTCTTGGCAGATTCTTTAAACTGATCATAGGTTTCTATTTTATCTGCACTGCAGCCAAGTGCCTCAAGAAGAGGAATAACTGCTGTGTTGTAGCCGTTTGAGCCGTAAATATCAATTGAGCCGAGAACTGTTACCTTGCCCTCTGCAAGAAGCATAACAAGCATATCCTCAAGAGGTGAAAGTGCAGCGCACACAGCCTTTCTGAAGCCGTTTTTATCGCCGTTTCTGAAGCCCCAGTTGATATATTTTATACTGCTCCATTTTGCACTGCGTGAGAGAGTATATTTTGCTGAATTGAATCCGCTGCCGAGCTCATTTGCAAATGCGGCAGGTGTGAGGCTCAGACCCATAATTTCACCGAGAGCCTTCATATCTTCGCCTTCAAACATACCGTAAAGTCCGCAGACAAGCTGAGTGACAAGGTTGTTTGAATAAATTTCAGGGGCGAGTGCCTCTCTTGCAGTTTTGTTTTTGCCGTTTTCAGCTATAAACTCATTTATAAGGTCGTCTATGCCGTCAACCACTCTCTGATATTTATCTCTGCCAAGGTTTGGTGTGTATGTCACCTGAGCTGCTGTGAACTCACCGAAGGTCCATGTGTAATCAAGGACTTTGCCTTCTGTCTGTGAAAGCAGAGAAATGAAAAGTGTCACAAGCTCATCAGTACTCTTTGAAAAGAGAGTGTCAATAACCTTTGTCATTTCTTCAGGTGTTTCACCGCCGAGCATATCACCCATGCTGTCTTTGTTGAGCTTGACTGTTTCAATCAGCCAGCGAAGAAGCACAAGGAAGGTGTCTGCCTTATCTGAAATAACAGTGTCACCGTTTACGGTACCGCAGGAAGCAAGCTCGCTCATAGGCAGCTCTGCCATTTTAAAGCCTGCACCGTCCATAAGAGCATTGAGGTCAAGCTGTGCGGTGAAGGATTCACTGTCACTTATGAATGAAAGAATTGTTTCAACCTTGATGAAGGTTGAGATGTTGAAAATCTGAAGTCTGAGAGGCTCAATAAGAGTTGCAACTGCTTTATCGAAGCCGCCGTTTTCAAAATAATATGCTATCCCCGGAAGCACATCTGTCAGTCTGTCACAGGGAGCATCCAGCACACCCTCAAGAAAAACGAAAAGGTCATCAAGAATATGATAAAGCATTGAGTTGTGACTGCTTAATGCATCAGAATAGAAAACTGCGCTGTCTGTTATTCTTTCACAGCCGAGTGCTTTAAGTGTGGGAATAATTGCAGTTTCATATCCCTTTGCACCCTCAAGGCCGATAACTGAGTTAAGCTTGAATGTGCCGCCGCAAAGAAGCATATTAAGAAGCTCATTGAAGGGGGACATCACTGAAGATACAGCATTTGCGAAGCCCTCTCTTGTTTCAACTCCCCACTCTGCACCCTCAAGAGAAACCTCACTCCACTTGTTATATGAAGCAAGCTTTGCCTGCACCTCGGGATAAGACCCAAGCTTTGAAGCAACTCCCTTAACGCTCACATCAAGGCCGATATCGGAAATGCCCTCAGCATTTTCCTCTATCATTTTATATATGCTGACCGTCAGTGCCGACAGGGTTTTGTCTGAATAGATTTCGGGAAGCATAAGCTCCTTAAGGCTCTTGCCCTGGGTACCCTTAAGAAGAGAATCAATTGCAGTGTCGAGCTTCGGAATTGAATCTGAAAGCTGCTGCTTTGTCACCCCTTCAGGATAAGTCACCACAGCAAGGGCAGCAGGCATTATGCTCATAATTATGATAAGCACTGCCACAACCAGGCTTAATGTTTTTTTCATTTTACTGAGCATATTCCTCTATCACCTCTTTCTGTGTATCATAGCTTTCTGTGTCATTTGCAATAACAGCAAGTCTTTTTATAATTCTGAGAAATTCGCACACATCTTTTTCACCCAGCTGTTCTATCATTGTCAGTGCGTTGCTGATTATTTCGGCACGCAGTCTTATATAGTATTCTCTGCCGCTGTCTGTAAGGGCCACGATGGTGCTTCTTTTATCGCCGTCATTTTTTCTTCTTTCAACAAGACCTTTGCCCTCAAGGGATTTGATAATGGCCGAAAGTCTTGCACCGGTGAAATCCAGTCTTTCAATAATCTTGCCCGGTGTACCGCTGCCGCCCAGGTCATTGAGAATCATAAGAAGCAGGTTTTCACCCTTCAATGAAAGTTTGAGCTTTGAAAGTATTATTTCTGTATCTATGCTGTCAAAGGTTTCCAGTATCTGCTCTGCAAGATATTCACTTTGCATAATAATCCCCCTTTGTTATTTATTTAACAGTGTTAAATAATATACCACAATACATATTCCGAATCAATTAACAAAATATTAAGAAACGAATTTCTGCACAAAAACGCGTTAATGTTTTTGTCGAAAATAACGGATATTTTGTGTAAAAGTGCTAATTTGACCATTGCGAAACTATATATTACATAATCAAGTATAAATTAACTTTAAATTTATTTAACGGTGTTAACTTTTATTATTTTTAAGATATCCCGTATTGACTTTGAATATTCAGGTGCATATAATATAGGTTGTATATTGTTAGTGACCTAACATTCTGCAGACTGACAACTGAAGGAGGCACACCATGAAAGACCGAAAGCTGGGCTTTGAGCTGCACCGCACCTCACGCATGGTCAAGCGCTATCTTGACGGCGATGCAACAAAGCTTTATGTTGATAAAATGACAGGCACTCACGGCTGGGCAGTGGGTTATCTTTATGACAACCGTCACCGCGATATTTTTCAAAGAGATTTCGAGCAGGAATTTGACATCCGCCGCTCCACAGCAAGCAGCATTCTTTCACTTATGGAAAAGAACGGCCTTATCACAAGAGAAAGCGTACCCTATGACGCAAGGCTGAAAAAAATAGTGCTGACAGATAAAGCTGTTGAAATTCAGAGTGTAGTGAACAAAAGCTTCGACAGACTTGAAAGTACAATGAAAAAAGACATAAGCCAAGAGGACCTGGAAATATTTTTCAGCGTGCTTGACAAGGTCTGCAATAATCTGGAAAGGAAGGATATAACCAATGATTAAAAGGCTAAGCAAATGCATCAGAGAATATAAGCTGCCTTCAATTCTTGCACCCATATTCATATCCCTTGAGGTTATTCTCGAGGTGTTCATCCCTATGATAATGGGCAAGCTCATTGATAACGGCATTTACAAAGAGGACACCTCCTATGTGCTGAAATCAGGCGTACTCCTGATTGTTCTGTGCACACTCAGTCTTCTCAGCGGTGTCGCTTCAGGTACCGCTGCCGCAAAGGCAAGCTCAGGCTTTGCAAAAAATCTCAGACACGATATGTATCACAACGTGCAGAGCTTTTCTTTTGCTAATATTGATAAGTTTTCAACCTCAAGCCTTGTTACAAGACTGACAACCGACGTCACAAACCTGCAGAATTCTTATCAGATGATTATAAGAATTGCAGTGCGCTCACCTGCCATGCTGATTTTTTCACTGACAATGGCACTGAGCATCAACGTAAAAATAAGTGTTATCTTTCTTTGCATTATTCCCTTTCTTGCTCTGGGACTTGCACTTGTTGTCAGAAATGCACACCCCATTTTCAAGAGAATTTTCAAGACCTATGATAAGCTTAACAACATAGTTGGTGAAAACCTTCACGGCATCAGAGTTGTGAAATCCTTCGTGCGTGAAGAAAAGGAAGAGGAAAAATTCAAAACTGTTTCCGACACAATTTATTCCGACAGCAAAAAGGCAGAAAGCATCCTTGCTTTCAACGCACCTATAATGCAGTTCAGCTCATATCTTTGCATGCTTCTCATAGCATGGTTCGGCGCAAGGCTGATTATTTCAACCTCAGAAACAGAAATGACAACAGGTGACCTTTTCAGTGTTATCACCTACACCATGCAGATACTTTCAACTCTTATGATGCTTTCAATGATATTTGTTATGCTCACCATGTCCAAGGCATCAGGTGAAAGAGTGTGTGAGGTGCTCAATGAAAAGAGCAGTCTTGTTTCACCCGAAAATGCCGTTATGAGTGTGCGCGACGGCAGCATAGAATTCACAGATGTGGGCTTCAGCTATTCAGGCGACCCGTCAAACCTCTGCCTTAAGAATGTGAACATATCCATAAAATCAGGTGAAACCGTAGGCATTATCGGCTCAACAGGCTCATCCAAAACCTCTTTTGTGCAGCTTATCCCCCGCCTTTATGATGTCACTGAGGGTACTCTTAAGGTTGGCGGTGTTGATGTCAGAGATTATGACCTTGACACACTGCGTAACGAGGTTGCCATGGTACTGCAGAAAAATGTTCTTTTCTCGGGCACAATTAAGGATAATCTTCGTTGGGGCAACGAAAATGCAACAGATGAGGAAATGATTGAGGCCTGCCGTCTTTCTCAGGCAGACCCGTTTATAAGAGAAATGCCCGACGGCTATGACACCTATATCGAGCAGGGCGGCACCAATGTTTCAGGCGGTCAGAAGCAGAGAATCTGCATAGCACGTTCACTTCTGAAAAAGCCGAAAATCATAATTCTTGACGACTCAACCAGTGCCGTTGACACCAAGACCGATGCCCTCATCAGAGCAGCTTTCAGAGAATATATTCCCGAAACAACAAAGATTATCATAGCTCAGCGCATATCCTCAATTCAGGATGCTGACAAAATCATCGTTCTTGACGGCGGTGAGGTCAGCGCCTTCGGCACCCATGACGAGCTTATGAAAAACAGTGAAATCTATCGCGAGGTCTACACTTCACAGGTGAAGGGAGGCGAGGAAAATGAGTAATACACGCAAAAAGAATGTTAATCTCACTCCCCCGCCAAGACCCGGCGGAAGAGGCGCACCTATGAGAATTCCCGGGCAGAAAATGGATTTCAAGGTGCTTAAAAGAGTTTTCGGCTATGTTGGCACAAAATATAAATTCCTTATGCTTCTTGTGGTGCTCTGCATCTTTCTTTCAAGCATAGCCAATGTTTATTCATCTCTGTTTTTAGGCAGACTTATTGAAGATTTTATAGAGCCTATGCTCATAAACGGCAGCACCGATTTTGTGCCCTTGCTGGTTATGCTTCTTAAAATGGCAGGCATATTTATGGCAGGCATCCTTTCCACCTTCTGCTATAACTTCATTATGGTCAGAGTGGCTCAGGGTGTGCTTAAAAATATACGTGACGAGGCCTTCACCCATATGCAGACTCTGCCTATTAAATATTTTGACACAAACAGTCACGGCGATATCATGAGCCGCTTCACCAACGACATTGACACTCTCAGACAGATGATAAGCATGACCATTCCCCAGGTCATTTCTTCAGCGGTGACTATTGTTTCAACCTTTGTTGCCATGATAAGCCTTAGCATTCCTCTGACGTTGGTGGTGATTATCTGCATTGTGCTCATGATGAGCGTCACAGGCAAAATTGCAGGCAATTCGGGCAGATTCTTCGTCAGACAGCAGGAATCTCTGGGCGATATAAACGGCTATATCGAAGAAATGATAACAGGCCAGAAGGTCATCAAGGTTTTCTGCCATGAAGAAACTGCAAAAGCAGAATTCGATGAGCTCAATGAGGAGCTTTATCACAATGCATATTCAGCCAACAAGTTTGTCAATATGCTCGGTCCTGTCAACAACAACTTAGGTCATCTTCAATATGTTATTGTGGCAGTTGTGGGCTGCATACTTGCCGTGCTGACAACAACTAAGGTTATTCCTG
Organism: Acutalibacteraceae bacterium; assembly: GCA_045592465.1. Classification (GTDB taxonomy): domain Bacteria; phylum Bacillota; class Clostridia; order Oscillospirales; family Acutalibacteraceae; genus UBA6857. The sequence continues at coordinate 20,435 of JAZNUW010000053.1, forward strand.
CAGAAGGCTTTCTTTCGGTTTTTGCTATGACAGCAGGCGCCGTTGCCTCCTTCCTTCAGCTTTCAAAGAGCTTCACTATGCCCATAAATCAGATTTCTCAGCAGCTCAACAGTGTTGTTATGGCTATGGCAGGCGCCAAGAGAATATTCGCACTGCTTGATGAAGAAAGCGAAAAGGATGAGGGCTACGTTTCACTTGTAAACGCAAAGTATGACGAAGACGGAAGTATCACCGAAACGCCCGAACACACAGGTCTCTGGGCATGGAAGCATCCTCACGAGGACGGCACAACAACCTACACAAAGCTTCAGGGCGAGGTCAGATTCTTTGATGTGGACTTCGGTTACAACGAAGAAAAAATAGTACTTCACAACATAACTCTTTATGCAGAGCCCGGTCAGAAGGTGGCATTTGTGGGTGCAACGGGCGCAGGCAAAACCACCATAACAAACCTCATCAACCGTTTCTATGACCTGGCTGACGGCAAAATCCGTTATGACGGCATAAACATCAATAAAATCAGGAAGGCTGACCTGAGAAAATCTCTCGGCATAGTGCTTCAGGACACTAACCTCTTCACAGGTACTGTTATGGAAAACATCCGTTACGGCAACCTTGATGCAACTGACGAGCAGGTTATTGAAGCAGCAAAGCTTGCAAATGCCCACTCATTCATAAGCCGTTTGCCCGAGGGGTACAACACAATGCTCACAGGCAACGGTGCAAACCTTTCACAGGGTCAGCGACAGCTTCTTTCTATTGCAAGAGCCGCCGTTGCCGATCCGCCCGTTATGATTCTCGACGAAGCAACATCTTCGATTGACACCAGAACAGAATCCCTTGTGCAAAAGGGTATGGATGCTCTTATGCACGGCAGAACGGTCTTCGTTATTGCTCACAGACTCTCAACGGTACGCAACTCAGATGTTATTATGGTGCTTGAAAAGGGCGTTATCATTGAGCGCGGCACCCACGATGATCTCATAGCAAAAAAAGGCAAATATTATCAGCTTTATACCGGCGCATTTGAGCTGGAGTAAATGCAAAATGCAAAATTGTGGTCGCGGGATAACCGTGACCACTTTTATACTCTGTTTCCGCGAAGCTGAAGTTCAAAAACCTGACGTTTTATCAATCTTAATTAAAAGGCAGGTCACTACTGAGAAGTAGCGACCTGCAAGTTTTTTATATCCTGGTTATCGGGGCGGAATGTTATTCCTTTTCTACACAAACTGAAAACGGATATTTTCAGAGCGGAGCGACCCGAAAATTTGCATTTTGCACTTTGCATTTTGCATTTTATAAGTCTTGACTTTACGAAACAAAATATAGTATAATGATTATTATGGAATTTATGTGTAAATTTCTATCATAATAACATCTGCCAAGGGGCAGATATATCACTTTCAGCTATGCTGAAAATATCACATCGGCTATGCTGATATATCACTCGCACGACAGTGCGAATATCACTGCAACCCAAAGGGTTGCCAACAGGAGGTGGGTCTGAATGACAGACGGCGATAGTAAACCTAACGGGCGTATTTTAATATTTAAGCAGACCTGCCACGAGGTGAAAAGATAGCCTCTTCGACTTGTCTGCAAAGAAAGTCGGTGAACGAAATGAATGAAAATTTATTTGGCGGTCTTTACAGACTTCTTGCCAAAAACAAGCTCAAAGAGCTTCGTGACGAGCTGACAGAAATGGCTTATGCCGATATTGCGGATTTCATTATGGACCTTGACGACGATAAGCTTGCAGTTAAAATCTTCCGCATTCTTCCCAAGGATATTTCTGCTGACGTCTTCTCTTATCTTGAAACTGACAGTCAGACGGTTATTGTTCAGTCTATTACAGACAGTGAAATTGAACGTCTTATGGACGACCTTTATGTGGACGATGCCGTTGACTTTCTTGAAGAGGTGCCGGCAAACATTGTGCGCCGTGTGCTTGCCAACACAGATAAAGAAACACGCGATATAATCAACCGTTTCCTCAAGTACCCCGAAAACTCTGCCGGAAGTGTAATGACCATTGAAATGGTTGAGCTTCATGACAGACTCACTGTTGCAGAGGCTATAAAGAGCATACGCCGCACAGGTGTTGACAAGGAAACGATTTACACCTGCTATGTTATTGACGATAAAAGACATCTTGTGGGTACCATTCCTCTCAGACGCTTGCTTCTCAACGACGAGGAAACCCGCGTAACCGATATCATGAGTGACGATGAGCAGCTCATTTTCGTCAGCACTATGGATGACCAGGAAGAGGTCGCAGCTCTTGCAAAGAAATATGACCTTCTGTCTGTGCCTGTTGTTGATAAAGAGGGCAGACTTGTAGGCATCATCACCATCGACGACATCGTCGACATCATCGAAGAAGAGGCTACGGAAGACTTTGAAAAGATGGCTTCACTTCTTCCCTCAGAAGACGGCTATCTTAAAACAGGCGTTTTCTCTCACGCAAAAAACAGAGTCGGCTGGCTGCTTATTCTTCTTATCACCTCAACTCTCACAGGCCAGATAATCGAAGGCTTTGAAATGCAGCTTGCAACAATAGCAGGTCTTACAGCCTGCATACCTATGCTTATGGGCACCGGCGGCAACTCGGGTAACCAGGCATCAACCCTTATCATCCGTGGTCTTGCCCTTGGCGAAATCAGAATGAAGGACTTTTTCAAGGTGCTGTGGAAGGAGCTTCGCGTTTCACTTATAGTCGGTGTTATTCTCGGCATTGCCAACTATCTGAGAATGCTTGGCGTGCGTTTTATCACAGGCGACAGTGTTACCGACAGTGTAATCCTGGTTGTATCTCTCAGTGTTGTGGCAGTTGTTATAGTTTCAAAAACTATCGGTTGTACTCTGCCGATACTTGCCAAGCTCTTAAAGCTTGACCCTGCTCTTATGGCAGGCCCCGTCATCACAACTCTTGTTGACGCAATTTCGCTGCT
>JAZNUW010000054.1:0-20154 GCA_045592465.1 Acutalibacteraceae bacterium
GTGACGATGCCCGACACGCTCCGCGTGCCTCGGGTTCAGTTTGTGCTTTATAAAAAAATAAGAACACCACTAAAAGTGATGTTCCTTTTGGCAGGGGCAGAAGGGCTCGAACCCTCGGCACGCGGTTTTGGAGACCGCTGCTCTACCAACTGAGCTATACCCCTATATTAAATTCTGGTGGGCCATCAGGGACTCGAACCCCGGACCAACCGGTTATGAGCCGGTTGCTCTAACCAACTGAGCTAATGGCCCATGTCATCAGCGACTTTGATAGTATATCAAAAGGCTATAGGTTTGTCAATAGTTTTTAATAAAAAAATCCAAGAAAATTATGTTGCTGATCCTACCTTAAGTGTACGCACTCCCCTTGCGGTTTTTGTCAGTTAATCGGCAGGGTACACTCTCAGATAACCCCTTGAAAATGGCCTCAGGTGTTACCCTGAGACCATGATGCTGTTATGAAAGCTCCTGATTATAGGTAGCTATAAGATTTTCACCGGAGGTTTTGGTGGAGATTCTGACAAAGAATTCTGTAGGCATTTCGCAGCTTGTAACTGACGAAGAATCAAACACCAGAACATCGGAATTAAAGGTAATTCCGTTTTCGGTGTTGTTGCTCGTTGAATTAACCGCAACAGCAATAACGGGGATGTAATCACTGTCATAAATTACGAGATAATTACCTTCATCATTTGTCCAGTTGCAGCCTTTGAAGCGAATTACCGAGCCTTGCTCACAATACAGGAAACCGGTCACCGTAAAGCCTTCAGCGTCGAGCATATCACCGTTTTCATCAAGACAGAAATCGTCCATATAGCCAAGACCCATATTGAATCTTTCACCGCTTTCGTCAGTTGCATAAGGAATAATATTATTGTACTCCACAACCGGCGGCAGAACGGGAGTTCCGCCCTGTTCATCTGACGGTATCTCTTCGTTGGCAGTAATTATAAGATTTTCACCGTCGCCCTCACACGACACTCTGATGAAAGCCATATCTGAAAGCTCACCGTTAGTGACATTTTCGCCAATAAAGACAGCCACACCACCCGAATAGCTTAAGCCTGAACTGCCGTCCATATTGCCGCTGAGCTGAGCTGACCATAAGGGTATATAGGAATCATCATAGGCAACAACCAGATTTCCCGATGCATTTGACCACTGACCGCCCGATATTCTGATAGTATCATCACAGCTGCAGGGAATATAACCCGTCATAGTAAAGCCGTCACGATCAGTTTCTTCACCTGATGAATCAAGAGAAAAATCGTTGATATAACCGCAGAGATTGAATATATCGCCACTGCTGTCAGTTGACAAAGAAACAAGATTTGTATATGTGCCGCTTTCACCGCCTTCATCGTCATCATCGCCGCCTGTGCCGGGATCGGGATCAGGGTCAGGCTCGGGAATTGACGGAAGGCCACCGACAGCATCAAATGATATTTCCCTGTCATAGCCTGCACCATAGTTGTCAACATAAATCTTGCCGTCTGACATATCCATAGTTACCACGCAAAAGGCAGTGTCCTCCTTAGTGCCGCTGACTTTATAATAAGTAATGTCTTCGCCGTAAAGCAGATTCTCATCTGATGTATACTTATCATCTGCAAAAATATTGTTATCATAATATCCTGCGTTGGGAATGCAAATCATTGGCAGCGATACGTCTTCAAGATAGTTGACCTTGAAATTGTGGAGAGCTCCGTGGAACTGTGCAATAACAGGCGCTGAGCATTTGCCGAGAAAATCATATTTTACTTCTTTTCCCTCGCTGTCAAGCAAGCTTACCTCAGAGCCTGTTGAGTACGCCTTGAGAATTTCCTTCACTGCATAAAAAGCACTGTAGTAATTGAAGGGATAGTGGGATAAAAAGATAATACCCCATGAAGAGCTGTCTTCTTTTGATGAGAGATTCATAGCATCGCAAAGCCAGATAAGCTGCTCAGCACTCATTTTAGCCTTGAAGGTTTCAGGCTTGACCGTTTCGTTTATGAATTCACTTGTATTAAGACATATAACACGGATTTTATGTTCTTCAAAATCCTTATAGCAATAGCCTGAAAGAACATCGTTTTCATTATAGACGGCATCACCGCACCATTTCCCGATAAGAGGAAAAAGCTCTTTTCTGTCAATAAAATCACCGTTGCGATAATATGAGGCTGAAAGCATTTCATCGGGTCCGCAGCATCTGAACTGAGTTTTGTCACCAAAGCCTGAATAAAGTTCTTTGTTTACACTGAGAATTTCATTCTTGGCATCAGAAATATTCTTATTGCCTGTGTCACTGATGTAACCGCCTAAAAATGCTGAAAAATCAATTTTGCACACTGAACTCATTATTCTGAGCGCATGACCCAGGTGCTCGGTGCTCTTAACTGAATAATAATCCTCACCGTCATAGTGTGTGTCACTTGCAATAACAAAGCTTAATGTGTTTTCGTTCTGATGTGAGAGCACATTTTTAGCAACCCTGAGCGCCTCTTTTCTCACGTACTCAGGAACATATTCCGCATTCACACCGTTTTCCTTTACATATTCAAGATCGTTTTTCAACTCGGTTATCATATTTTCAACAATTTTCTGTTGTGAAGGCACAAGGTCTTCAATATAACCCTTTGGTCTGGGACGCGGTCTGACATAAAGAATGGCTCTGCCTACCGTTTCTCCCGTGTCATCCCCTGTCAGATAAATCCAAGCGCTGATATCGCCCTCGTTTGTCAGCAGTTCATCCGGTATATCTGCAATTGCCTGAGTGCCTTGCTTTCTGACCTCGACAACGGTTGCTTCATCGCTGCCTCTGACAGAAAAATGAATCTGAAAGGAATCAGGCATATTCTCAAAGGAGACACAAAGCTTTTGCCCTTTATCCCATTGAGTCAGGCCAAAAACAGAAACCTCTCTTTTTCCCGGCGGAAAAATTGCTTCTAACATAACTAATCACTCCTGTAAAAAAAGATTAAAAGTGCCTCGCATAAAGCGAAGCACTTTTTTATTTTTCCTTTTAAGCACGCGTGACTTTCACATCACACTTATAATTTTACAGCAAAAAATCAACTCTGTCAAATAAAGTTTCATTTTACAGTACGAATATACGGAGTGGAGCAAAGAACATATATAATAAAACAGCTCCCCTGCTTCGGAGAGCTGTTAAAACCTTATTTACTTGCGAGCTCGTCGATTTTTCCCTTGATAATTTCGATAAGCTGACTGAACCAGCTCTTGAATGTCTCAAAGAAAATTCTGATTCTGCCGAAGATATTGTCAGGCTCTTCAGCAGTCCAGTTTGTTGTGTTGCTGTTTTCTGCAGTCATGGGCACCATAAGGCCTGTTTCTTTGTTATACACCATAAACTGTGTATATTCGAAATCATTAACGGTGAGCTGTCTGTCTGCAGTTGCAACAATGTGCATAAGATTATTTTCACAAAGTGACCAGTTAGAGTGGCTTGAGCCCTTTGTGAACCATGTGTAATCAGGATAAATACAGGTTGAAGCATCCACCTGCTTGTCGGGTGAAATATATTTGCCCTTGCCCTCTGCTACACGTGCAGCGATATATTCATCACTGAGTGTGTTGTGAACCTTTGAGGTTGTGGCGCCGAAGGATGATCTCGTAACTGAAGCAAACTGGTCTGCAACAGCATCGCTTGATTCAATAATGGGCACGATCTGATAACCGTATTTTGAAATAACACCCACGTTAGCTCCGCTTTCTTTTATACTTCTGAAAAGTGTGGGGATATTCTTTCTGACAACCTCGTGATAGTTGTCAAGTTTCTCGATAAGACCTGCATACTGTGTGCGTTTTTCGCTACCCTCAGGGCCGAAAACATACTGAATTGCTCTGTCGTAATCTTCAAGGGTAACTGCTGACCAGTAGCTGGGCCATGTGTAGAAGGTTGAAAGTGCAAGAGCAGAGGTCATTCCTTCAATAAGCTTATCATAAAGAAGTGCTTCGGTGACACTGATAGTGCTGTCAACAATACCGCTGTTAACTGCAAGCTCAACTGTTGATGTGATAAATTCATCAATGCTCACCCAACCGAGTGTGTCAAGATCTCTGAGAAGTCTTGCAACAGCCTTGCCGTCAACACGGAATCTGCCGCTGATTGTTTCACTGAGAATTTCTGCACCGTTGGCAACTGAGCCATTGAAGCCTATACCGTGAATATCGTCGAGGCCGTATTTGGCAATGTACGCCATGATAACTGAAGTGCCGAGACATCTTGAAACAATAGAAACCTTTTCTGCACCTGTTGACTTTTTGATAGCCTTGACATAAGCATTGAATTCGTCAGCAATAACCAGCGGATCAAGACGCCAGTCATACCAGAATCTGTAATCATAAAGGCTGTAATAGCCCTTGTCTTTCTTGGCATCGACACTGCTTGCGTTGGCCATATAGTCTCTGCGTCCCTGTGAAATGCCTGAACCGTTGGAAACCTCACCGTTGTTGTCAAGACGGCTCTTTTCAAAAAGCTTGGTCATTTCTGTTTCAACGCTTGCATAAAAGCTGTCCCAATTGTTCTTAGCCAGGCCTTCAAGAAGCATAGGCTGAATAACATTGAGCATTGACTGCTTCATGTCATCCTCAGGAACAGCTGTGAGCATGCTGACAATTTTTGAAAAACGGAACACTTCGTTGCCGTCAGCATCATAAATGGAATCGCCGTCACCTGAGATAAGAATAACGGGAATCTGGCTCTGTGAGTTGCTGCGACCTGCAAATGCGGGAATTGCAAGAGTAAACAGCATAACAAGTGTAAGAATTACCGAAATAAGTTTTTTCATAATAACACCCTCCCTATAATAACTTTTTAATCATATCAGTGTATTAACATAACATTTATGCAAAATTGTTAAATTTTAGTTAACGCAGGTAATATATGGAAATTTTCTGTCTATATTTTCCATTTTAAAAAATTAAGCTCTTTATACAAAAGTACAAAGAGCTTTTAAGTGCAAAAAAATGTTTATTTAAAGTACATATAAAGCTGACACTTTATCATACCGTTATAGAGCTTTCTGCGTTTGTCTGCCTTTCTGCCGAAGAAAACCTCAAAGTCTTCAGAGGGGCTGATGATGTTGTAAGCCCAGCCTCTTGACTGAGGGAAGCGCTTGCCCATTGTCTTATAAAGAAGCTCTGCCTGCTGAAGGTCGAGGAGTCTCTCACCATAGGGCGGATTGCATATTACAGTACCTTTTTCGCTTTTAGGTGTGAAATCACGGATATCCTTCTTTTCGAAGGTGATATATTTATCAACCCCTGCCCTTTTTGCATTTGCAAGAGCAACCTCCAATGACCTCTCATCGATATCGGAGCCGTAGCACACAAACTGAGAATCAGTGAGAGCAAGACTTCTTGCCCTGTCTCTTTCTTCATTCCATATGCTTTCGGGAATATTCTGCCATCTTTCTGCAGTGAAGTGTCTGTTGACACCCGGAGCCATATTGTTGACCATCATAGCTCCCTCAATAAGAATAGTGCCTGAGCCGCACATAGGGTCATAAAGTGTGTGATAAGGTCTGAGCCTTGCAAGACAGCAAAGTGAAGCTGCAAGAGTTTCTTTCATCGGCGCGCCGTTTGATTCAAGGCGATAGCCTCTCTTATGAAGTCCGTAGCCTGAGGTGTCAATAAGCAGGCTGACCTGATTTTTCATAATTGAAAACTGAATCTGATAAAGAGGGCCGGTTTCTTCAAACCAGGAAATATTGTATTTGCTTTTCAGTCTTTCAACAACAGCCTTCTTGATTATTGACTGGCAGTCGCTGACACTGAAAAGTGCAGAGTTGAGAGAATATCCTTTAACGGGGAATGCGTCGTAAGCGCCGATCCAATTTTCCCAGGGAAGTACTTTTGTGCCCTGAAAAAGCTCCTCAAAGCTTTTCGCCTCAAAGCTGCCGACAAGAATCTGTATTCTTTCAGCATAACGTGAACAGATATTAGCTCTTGCGAGCAAATTTTCATCACCGCCGAAAAGTACCCTGCCGTTTTCTGAAACAACATTTTCTGCACCGAGTTCTTTCATTTCATCAGCAATAAGCTTTTCAAGGCCTAAAAGACAGGGAATGACAAAGTTTATTTTCATTATATTTTCCTTTCGCCTGATAAGGCAATAATTATATAGTTTTAACGACAAGATTATATATTAAATATCGGTTTATGTCAAGAAGGCTGACTTTGATATATTCAGTTGAATTCTGCCGCAAATTCAACACAAAAGCATAAATTGTTATTTATGAGAAGTTGTCGCTTGTTTTAATTCTTTTTAATTTCAGCTTAATTATGTGTTAAATTTTAAGACAAAAGTTTGCCATTTGTATAATATCTTCTCCAATTTATTTATCGTTCATTGTTTTTACAATTGATTAATATTTACGTAACATCATAGACAAAATCTGCCATTATTATATGAAAAAGTGTAAATTAAGCTGCAGTTGTATATAAACTCAAATTCTTTTATTTCAACACTTGCAGTTAAAACTATAAAAATTAAGAAAGAAAGAGGAATGACTATGAAACTCAACGTAACAAATGTTGAATACTTCGGTATTCAGAGAAAAATGGTTGCAGCCATGACATCCGAATCATGGTATAACATCCCCCATGTAACATTCGTATACGAGCCTGATATTTCCGGTTTTTTTGATGAGTATAAAAAAATCAATGCTACGCTGAGCGAAGAAGACAAATTCACCTTCAACACAGCAATGCTCAAGGTTATAACTGAAGGCCTGAAGGCTGCTCCTCAGATGAATGCTCACATCAAATATAACCCCCACACTATCAGAGGTAAAATCACTACATATGAAAACATCAACATCTCCATGACAATGATTCTCACAAACGGAGAAATGATGACAATTAATCTTCATGACTTCCATAACAAAAACATTCCTGAAATGACAAGCTACATAAAGGATGTCCGCAGAAGAATGGAGCAGTCAAATCTCAACGAAGCTATGTACACTGTTTCTTTTAACAGAACGGTCAACACCATAAAGCAAGGCAGAGTGAAAGAGGCTATTCTCAGAATATTCGGTGCTAAATTCGGCAAGTGTAAAATCGACACACTCAAAGGAAAAGAAAAAAAAGCTTATCACGCCATCCCCGAAACAGAAAGACTTGGTGATAAGGATATCGAACAGGGTACAATCACAATATCAAATGTCGGCTCACTTGATCTTAGTCAGAGAGGTGAAACCGCACTTCTCGAGATTATTCCACCTCAGGTCTGTGCAATATGCATGGGTGCCGCTCAGGACAGAGCCGTTGTCAAGACAGATGAAAACGGCGAAAAATATGTTGGTATAGGCAAGATTCTTCCCATGACAATTGCTTTTGACCACAGAGCCCTCGACTTCCAGGATATCGTGCCCTTCACAAGAAAGCTCGACTATATTTTCACTCACCCCGAAAGCATCCACGAATGGATGAAGTGATTTTCTAAATGCAGAGTGCAGAATTGCGGTCACGGATACACGTCTGACTGATAAGTAAATCTTCACCCGCAAAGAAATTAGAGTTTAAATACCGACTTTGTCGATTATAAAATGTATAGCAGGTCACTACCCATCGGTAGTGACCTGCATTTTAGTTTCTGCATAAGGGAAGTTTATGTAGCTACCCATGCTTCGCAAATGTAGAGCGCATTAATTTTCTCAATTTTAATAATAGGGAAATAGGTGCTGAATAGTTCCTTTTGGATATAGTTATAGTTCCGTATCTGCTCAAGCCGCAGGGGCTCATACTTTTGTCCCGTGCCACAAAAGTATGCAAAAACGCACTGCCGATGTACACTACTCTCTGCCTTACAGATATATTCTCAGTCCGCCTGCAACTGCAAACTTAACGAAGCGCCATAGCTTGCAGGTTTTATTCAAGATATATAAATGTCTGGCTTTATCGCTTTTTATAAAGTCTCTACCCGCCTGCGTTTGCAGTTTCCGAAGCGGGAAAGCTTTTATTAATGCAGAACGCATAGTGCGTTAAATGTTAAAACCCTACACCGCCATTTTAATTAATAAGCTAACAACAGCCCCCCGAAAAAACTTTCTGAAGTCTCAGACAAGCGGCTGTCGACTGTCGGAATAAGAACAGGTAAAGCAGTACCAAAAACATTAGACGAGAAGAGACTATGTAAAGCAGTAAAAAACAGCGGTAAGAATAGAAGAATAATATCCTTAAAGCAGTGAAATGGGAGAAGCCTTCCCTTGAAGCAGAGAAAAGAAATCAAAAAATTACCGATAAGTATAAACCTGTCGTTTCGTTAAATGTGAGCAGTAATGGCAGAAAAAAACTACCTACGCGCTCCGACGGTAATTTTTTGCTCTTTCGGACCGTTGGCACCAAGTGCGCTTTTGCATACTTTTGTCGCACCGGACAAAAGTATGAGCCCTCGCGGCGAGCGAAAACGTATTCCCAAAGGACACGAATAACACTCGTTCTCCTCTTATCATGACAGCAAAACTAAAATGGCCACAGTTTTCACCGCGACCACTATTCTGCATTCTTCATTCATATTAGCATCGTCAGATATTAATATAATACACATCGTTGCCTCTTGACTTGATGAATTTAAGCAAATCGCTGAACTTCAGCCAGAGAAATGCTGTGTTATCGTTGGGATGAAAGCCCACAAGTGTGTCAAGATTGCGAAGCTCGGAATCAAAGACCACATTAACATCTGCATCATCGTCATTGAGTATGCCAAAGGGTGACACTGCACCCGGCTCAAGTCCCAGATGCTTCATAAGTCTTTCGTCTGAGCCGAAGCTGAGTCTTGAGCAGCCAAGCTGACTGCGGATATCCTGCTGAATATCAGGATGCTTATCCTTCATCATGGAAACAACATAATGTGTTTTGCCGTTTGCATTGCGCAGAAAGAGATTTTTGCAAAGCTCTCCGTCTGTGAAAATGCCGAGGGCATCCATTTCTTCAATTGTGTGCACCGGCTGATGATGAATAACCTTATATTCAATTCCGAGTTCATCAAGTGCCTTATAAACCTTTTCCTGTTGTGTCATTTTTCTTTCCTCACTGTTTAATATATGTTGAAACCTTGCCGTCTTCGGTGTCTTTAAGCTTAAGGCTGTTTGAGCTGATTTCATAGGTGAAGCTGTCAACAACGGTTTTGCCGTAAATATAATAGGTCATTGTCAGCACGTCACCCTCTATTTCATAGCCACCGGTAAAGGTTCCGTTAACCGGCACATTCAGCACGGGGATTTCGATATTGACATAGGTGATTTCAACCACACCGTTTTCTTTGAATTCATAGCCGCTGAGATTTGCACTGTCACGCCACAAACCGATAAGGTTTTCATCGGAAGAAACATCTACTCCAGTGCCTGCTCTTTTAAAAACAAAGGATTTGCCTGCCGGGTTTGTCATAGTCAATGATGTTGTGGTGACGGCAAAGGTGAATTTTTCAGTTATCTTCTTGCCGTAGGCTGTATACTGAATAGTGATATCGTTACCCTCACTGACATAAACACCCTCGAACTTCTCGCCGTCGAGAATCACACTGACCTTGCCGTTATTGCTGAAGTTATATTCCTTGCTCATTGACGTGTTTTCCCAATTGCCGTAAAGCTCATCGGAAACGGAAACGCCTGTTGTGCCCTGCTGTGAGGTGCCGTGAGTGCCGCTTCTGACAAAGGATGATTTTTTGCCATCTTCTTTGTCTGTCATTTCCAGCACATCGTCTTCAATTTTTATATCATATTTCTTTTCGATGGTTGCTGTGTAAATTGAATAGGTGACCGTAAGAGTGTTGCCATCAAGCTCATATGTGCCGTTGTCAACAGTACCGTCGAAGCTGATGCCGAGGGCAGCAAGATTTGCATAGGTAAAGGATGCCTTGCCGTCTTCATAAAACTCAAAGCCACTCATTCCAGCGCTGTCAGTCCATTTGCCGATTAACTTTTCTGCAAGCTTTTTATCCTGCTTTGCAGTTGTTGTTTCTTCGGTTGTGGAAGGCTCGGTTGTTGTGGGTGTAACTGTGACCGGGCCGGCGGGTGAAGTGGTTGTTGTGTCAGTTCCACTGTCACGCGTACTCATAAAACCTGCGCCGACACAAAAAACTGTGATAGCAGCGCAAATTAAGCAGGTTAAGAATTTAGTCTTTTTCCTCATAGTGAAACTCCTTCAGGAAGATAAGTCTTAATAAAAGTGGGATAGTCTGCACTACCCCACTGTGTTTTTATTTTACTGAGCAGCTGCTGTTGATTCTGCGGGAGCTGTGTAAGCGATAAGTGTTGTTACACTGCCGTCTGCTGTGTCTGTAAGAGTGAGACCGTTGCCTTCAATAGTATAAGTGTAATTCTTTGTTACACTCTTTGAAAGGATTGTGTAAGTAACGGTGAGACAAAGAGCGCCGCTGTCATTCTTTGAAACAGTGTAGGTGCCGTCAACTGTGCCGTCATAGGTGATGTTGATAAGGGGAATTGTAACATCAGCGTAAGTTACCTTACAAACATTGTTTTCAAGGAACTCGTAACCCATTGTGCCTGTTGAATCTCTCCATGCACCGAGGATTTTCTGCTCCTGTGTGAGCTTGAGATCACAAGCTGTGAAAACTGAAGCAACCATAATCACTGCAAGAAGAAGCACTGCAACCTTTTTAAGATTTTTCATAAGACTTTTTACCTCCTATTTTATTGAGTTTTATTATAACACATTATTTCAAATTTGTACAGTAAAATTTTTGTAATAAAAGTAAAATAATTCAAAGGCATCGCCGAAGCGATGCCCTATTCATAATTATTCTTATTCAGTCTGAGGAATGATCACACCGTAACCTCCGTCTTTTCTTGCATAGACAACGCAGGTCTTATAGCTGGTGGAATCAAGAAAAACATAAAACTGATGGTCAAGCAAATTCATCTGCAAAATCGCTTCATCTACGCTCTGGGGCTTGAGTACTATTTCCTTTGAGCGCACAATGTTGTAATCATCCTCAGGCTCAAAGGTTTCAACAGCATCAAACTCCTCAAAAGCAGCCTGACGCAGCTTCTTGCCGACTTTGGTTTTATTTTTGCGAATCTGACGGACAATTGAGTCAGCGCACCTGTCGAGAGCATCATTCATATTGACGGCTCTTTCCTGTGAACGGAAAATCATACCGTCATGATAGATAGTAACTTCAACGATCTGCTCGCTCTTTTCAACTGTTGCAGTGATTTTTGCTTCTGCTTCGCTGCCAAAGAACTTTTCAACCTTATGAAGTCTTTTTTCAGCTCTTTCTTTAAAAGAATCTCTTGGTGTGCATTTTCTGCCGATAACTGTTATTTTCATATCGTCAGCTCCTTTCTTGTTTTGTCTGTCTGAAGAGATATCTCTCTTACATATATATAATAGCATAAATCTACATAATTTAAAATGGCCTTTATAATATTTTGTGAATTATGCACAAAAGCATTGTGAATTTTATATAACAAAAAAGGACATCAGAGATGTCCTTTTAATTATACGTACTTATTATAAATTCCTATTACGATTTTGTTCATTTCATCAAGATGCTGCTCAATTTCATAAACCAGCTTAAACTGATTTCTTGCTCTGACAAGATTGTGCTCAGGATATTTTGTTTTGAAATAAACATCACCGTCAAGATAGTCTGTGAGAAAACGGATACCACATTCAAGCGTTATAAGCATAGCCGAGAAGGCAAGGTTTTCAACCTCAGCTTTTGTCAGTGCCTTTGCAGATGCAGAAAGGAAGCCTTCAGCATAGCTTTCAAAAAGTTCAAGAGAAATGTTGACATTGTCAAGATTCTCATCGTCTTCTATTGTGGTGTTTGCACCGAAGCGGATGGCATCACCGAAATCATATAATGAGAAACCGGGCATAATCGTGTCAAGGTCAATAACACAGATGCCTTCATTTGTTTCATCATCAAAAAGAATGTTATTGAGCTTTGTGTCATTGTGAGTTACACGAAGGGGTATAAGGCCCTCTTTATAAAGCTTTAAAAGTCTGCCCGATTCAGCGCGACGTGCCATGGCAAAATCAATTTCTGTTTTGACAGTGTCTGCTCTGCAGGCAAAATTGTTTTCTATGGCTGCTTCAAGATTATCAAAGCGCTTGGGTGTGTTATGAAAATCCTTGATAGTTTCGTTCAGGGTATACATAGGATAATCTGTAAGATACTTCTGGAAGTTACCGAAGGTTCTGCCTGCATTTTCAAAAAGCTGTTTGTTTTCGATTTTGTTGCAGGTGTGGGAATTATCAATGAAATTATACATTCTCCAGCACTTGCCGCTGTCATACATATAATATTTGCCGTTTTCCGCCTTAAGGAAGGTCAGTGTTTCTCTTTCGGGGTTTCCGCCTGAAGCAGCAATTTTTTCTCTGAGATAAGAGGTGACATTGACGATATTCTGCATTAATTCCTCAGGGTTCTTGAACACATGAGTGTTGATGCCCTGAAGCAGATATTTCTTAGTTTTGCCCTTATCTTCAAAAACAACAAGCAAAGTTATATTAATATGCCCGTCAGTAAAAATGCTCTGTGAAACCATTTCACCCTTAACACCAAAGCATCGGCAGACCTTTACTATTTCCTTTTCTGTAATTGTAGCCATAATATTACCTTAAATTTCGTAATACCTTTCCTCGATTTTTATTTTTGCAAACAATTGCGGGTTGTGAAAGCCCTTATCCATAGCACCAAGCTCGCTGAAAGAACCGTAATGTGGGTACTGTGTAAGATCACCGCACTTGGTGAAATTACCTCTGAGAGAACACTCCCCTGCAGTGAAGGCTTCGGAATAAACCGCCTCAATAAGCTCACAGGGCACAAAAAGCTCAAGACTCCAGCCCTCTGCTGATTTATCGGTTGTGACAACAGCCTCAATATCAGTGAGTTCCTTTATAAAGGTTCTGTTTTCGCGTACCTTGCCAAACTGGCTGAGATAAACTCCGTCACAGTTAATTTCAAAGTTAACATACTCTTCTCTGTTTTCAAGCGGACAAAGGAACATTTCCATACAGCTGTCTTCCCAGACTCTGTCGTCCCTTTGTTTTCCCTCAGCGCGAAGAAGCGTTTCATCGCATCTCATACGAAGACAGATGCCCTTATTTTTAAGAAAACACATCTGAAAATAAACACTGTAGGTTGCGGCAGAGTCCCAAAGAAAATAAGTGAGCTTTTCTTCGGGAACCTGTTGCCAATTGACTCTGTCAATAAATGAATATGTGTTATACTGTTTCATCTTATTCGCCGTCTGCAACCTTTTTGATATAATACATTCTTGAATCGTTGTCAAGAATCATTCTTGAATCGGAGAACTTGAAGCCTGAATAGTTATAGGGCTGCTTGGGCTTGAAGCCTGAGTGCATAAGTGCATCACCGCCGATGATGTAATCTTCTTTTTCGCTCTTGAGCTTAACCATTTCACACACGAAATCAAAGAACTTGCCGTCTTCAACGTTGAGCTTCTTAGGCATGGGAACATTGATCATATCACCGAAATTCTTAAGTGAAAGAAGCTGGGTGCGGATCTTAAGGTCATAATCCCAGTTTTCATTGAGTGAAACGAATTTGATAACATCGTTGCCCCAGTTGGGTGTGATTCTGTTGACGAAGTAGCCGTACATAGCTTCGCTCTTATCGGGTGCAGTGATCTGCCACATGCATCTGTCATCCTTGAAGATGTCACCGATACGTGAATATACACCGTACTGAAGCAGGCGTCTGTGCTGCTTATAGTATTCTATCTGCTTTTTAACTGCAGCTCTGTCAAACTGACTGAGGTTTGTTACGTCAAGCTCATAGCCTAAAAGACCGAAGGCTGAAACGTTGAATCTCTGCTCAATTGAGCTGGGTCTGAAGTCGGGGAAGCTTATTGCTGCTGCAACGTGCATTGTCATAACAGACTGAGGATAGCCGTAGGATGTGCCTGACTGAATATGCATTCTGTCAAGGGGATCTGTGTTGTCACTTGTCCAGCACTGAGGCATATAGCAGAAGGTTGCAAGGTCAAATCTGTTGCCGCCGCTTGAGCATGCTTCGAAGAGGATTTCAGGGAAACGGTTTGTGAGTGTTTCCCAGATTTCATAAAGGCCCATAATATATCTGTGGAAGAATTCGCCGCTCTTTGCACCCTTGCGTCTTGAGAAGACATCTGAGAAGTGACGGTTGTTATCCCACTTGATATATTCGATGTTGCCGTAACGGAAAACATCTGTCATGGTGTTGATTATATATTCCTTGACCTCGTCTCTTGTAAGGTCGAGGATAAGCTGATTTCTGCCCTGTGAAGGCTCATAGACATCGGTTGTCACTGCCCAGTCGGGATGTGCTCTGTAAAGATCTGAATCGGGGTTAACCATTTCAGGCTCAACCCAAAGACCGAACTTGAGGCCCATAGCATTGACCTTTTCAGAAAGGCCCTTGATGCCGCTGGGGAGCTTCTTCATGTTTACATACCAGTCGCCGAGACCGGCCTTATCGTTGTTACGCTTGCCGAACCAGCCGTCGTCAAGAACGAACATTTCTGCACCGAGTTCCTTTGTTGCAGCTGCAATTTCAAGGATTTTCTTTTCATTGAAGCTGAAGGTTGTTGCTTCCCAGTTATTGACAAGAATAGGTCTGTCCTTATCCTTCCAATAGCCTCTGACAATATTCTCCTTAACAAATGCATGCATGTTCTGGCTCATGCCGTTGAGTCCCTCGTCACTGAAGGTCATTACACTTTCAGGTGAATCGAAGTATTCCCCTTCACCAAGGCTCCACTGGAATTCGAAAGGATTGATACCGTTGTGAATACGCAGAAGTCCGTGAGTGGAGATTTCAGTTCTTGCAATATGATTGCCTGAATAAACAAGGTTAAAGCCGTAGCAATTGCCGCTGTGCTCTGTTGTGTCAATTTCACGGATTGCAAAGAAGGGATTGTGTCTGTTTGAGCTTGAGCCTGAAATTGAGCCCACTGAGCATTCACCTGCTGTGAGCTCACGCTCGTGCTTATATCTTTCTCTTGCCCACGCACCGTCAAATGTAAGCATAACATACTTGCCTCTCTGAAGGTCAAGCTGCATACTCATAAGAGAATTGATTTTGATTTCGTTTTTGCTCTTATTATAAAGTCTTGTGCTTCTTGTAATAACGTTGCTCTCTTCAAAAACAGTATAGAAAAGGTGAAGCTCTGCACCGAGCTTTGCATCCTCTAAAATAACTGTGAGAGTTTCGCTTTCACCATAGCTTGAGGGAAGACCCTTAAGCTTGGGCTTAACCTTTGTCACTGCTGCGCTCCTGAAGGTGAAATCAGTTGTGAAATTGCCGTCAGCAGCCATAAGCTCCATGGCGGGAAGTCTGTAATCACCCTTGCCATAGGCTGAAAATTCGAGTGCTATATGGTCAAGCGAAAGAGATGTATCCTTCTGGGTGTATGGTGTAGCATTACTGTAGCCTGCAGCATGCTTATCATAAAGATATTCAAGGTTATCAGAGTTTCTGATTTTTCTGCCGTAGTACATTCCTTCAAGCTGACCTGTAGGAAGTGCTCTGAAAACATAGCTTGTCTTCTTGGTTGAAAGATGGAAAACATTGTCTTTGTTGGTGAAAATCATAGCAGTTTCTCCTTTTTATACATTATAGTATATACAGATAATATTTTATAACATAATGGTGCCTGTGTCAACAGTTATAAGGAAATAAAGTCAGCACTGATTACATAGTACCCCAAAAAGAAAAATCAGCAACACGTGCAGACGCATTGCTGATTAACAGATATTCAGTTGTTGTTCTTTCTTATGTCAAACCAGAAGCTGACTCCCCCGTTGACATTTTCGCAGCCGTATTTTTCATCCATAATCCCCTGCATTGTTGCAACAAAGGAAAGACCAAGACCGAATCTGCCTTCAGCTCTTGAATGAGCCTTTTCAGCGCGATAGAAATCCTGCCAGATGTTTTCTATATCTGTGCCGGGAATATGCTTGCCTGAATTAAAAACAGTGATGCGGTAGCTTTGGCCTGCATCTGAAGCCGAAATACGTATAATGTTTTCATCGCTCAGGTGACTTATTGCGTTCGATAGATAATTGTTAAAGATATTTTCAATAAGAATTGTGTCACTGAAGCCGACAAATTCATCGGGAACCTCGAAAATCACTGTCGCATTTTTTTCGTTCAGAGCAAGAGAACGGCTGTCAACTATTTCTCTGAGAAGCTCACTGATATTGAATTCCGTTCTGTTTGCTTTATATACACCCGATGAAAAATGCATATATTCCATAAGCCTCATAATAAGATTATTCATCTTCTGTGACTCATCTATAATTATATCGCAGAATTCCTCGGTGGAATCACAGCCTATGCCAAGCTTCATTCCCTCCGCGTACCCCTGAATGATTGCAATAGGAGTTTTAAGTTCATGAGAAACGTTTGCGATAAAGCTTCGTCTTGCTTTATCCTGCTTTTTTTCTGTCTGGATATCGTATTCCAACTGTCGGTTTTCGTCCTTGAGAGTGTCGAGAGTTTTGCTCAGGGTTTCTGACAAGGTGTTGATGTTATTGCTCAGCTCATCGATTTCCTTTATGGTGTAGCTGCGGCACTTCTCGCTGAAATTAAGCTTTGCCATATTCTTGGTGGTGTAATTAATCTGCCTGATAGGAATTGAAAACATATTTGAAATGAAAGAAATCAGGGCAAAAATTGCCACAAGCACAAATCCGGTGAGTACAGCAAGGGCAATGCTTGCAGTTTCAGCATTTTCCACAATAACATCGACTGAATAATAAACCTCCATAGCCATATCATCGCCGAAAAAGCAGCCATAAACAAGGTACTCTGCCGAGGCATACATCTCGCGGCGTATTTCGTAATAGCTGCCATCCTTATTTTCCGTGCGGGAAAGGATTTTCATGATTCGGGGCTTCAGCTCACCGCTTGTCTGCCCGCTGCCCTGATAAATCGTATCATTACTCTGTGAGGTGTAAATAAGCTCATCTCTGTCTTCATAAATTTCAAGATAAACGTTGAACTCAGCCTCATAGTCAGACAGCCTGGATTTATATTCATCATCTGAAAAGTCCAGTTTTTCTATTCTGCCTGTAACATCGGCTATATTCAGCTTCGTTGCAAGCAGAAACACATCATCCATATATGTGAACTGCAGAAAATTAAACAGAAGCACAAGAGCTATAGATGTTATTGCATTAGCAAGAGAAATTGTCCGCTTGAAATCACTTTTAGGGAGATTTATCTTTTGCTTTTTCATCAGTTTTCCTCAATCTTATAGCCTATTCCGTAAACTGTTTTGAGATGTCTGTTGCCCCATTCACCAAGCTTGGTTCTGAGTCTTGCAACATGTGAATCAACAGTTCTGACATCACCTGTGAAGTCATAGCCCCACACACTGTCAAGAAGCTGCTCACGGCTGAAAACTCTGCCCGGTGCTTCGAGAAACTTTTTGAGGATATTATATTCTTTAAGTGTTAAGTCAATTTCAACTCCGTCAAGACGCACCTCGTGTGCCTTATCGTTGAAAACAAGGTCACAAAGCTGTTTTTCACCGTTATTGCCCGTTGACTGAACACTTCTTCTCAGAAGTGCCTCAACGCGTTTAACAAGTATTCCGGGGCTGAAGGGCTTGGTAACATAATCATCGGCGCCGTTTTCATATCCAGTAAGAATATCAAATTCCTCACTTCTTGCTGAGAGAAGAATAATGGGCACGTCAGATATCTCTCTTATTTTTCTAGTGACCTCCCAGCCGTTGAGCCCGGGCATCATTATATCAAGAATAAGGAGATTTATGCTGCTTGAATTATCTTTATAAAGCTGAAAGGCTGTGTCACCGTCTTCAGCTTCAAGAACCTCATATCCGGATTTTCTTAAAAAGTCACCTACAAGCTTTCTGATTTTCTGTTCATCATCAGCTACTATAATGCGTTCCATCAAAACACTCCTTTGTGCTTTTTATTAGTATAATCATAACATACCATTGTTAATATTACAATAACATCTTTGTCATAATTTGTTTATTTTTTAAACATTGTGAGAAATCGGAATCTGCGGTGAGGCGGCTCCGCTGCCGGATATATCCGGCACGCCGGCCGCCGCAGGCGGGCGGCGACAAGCACCGCAGGTGCTTGTGCGGAGCCGCGACCCAAGGTTACATCAGACTAAAAAGGACATCCGTCTGTAGCGGATGTCCGAAAAATTAAAACTCTGCAAGATTGTCTGAGGTCATTTCTCTCTTGCCCTCTTCAATTTCATGAATCATGGCAACAAGCTTGTGGTTAACGGGTGTGGGAACATTATATTTGTCACCGTTCTGTGAGAAGTAGCCGTTGAGAATATCAATTTCAGTCTTTTCACCCTTTTCAAGTGACTGAAGAGTTGAGGGCTTAACATCACTGTAAAGCTTACCAACCATACCTACAACTATTTTACAAAGTCCGTTATAAACCTTGTTGTTACCAAGTGCAAGCATCTTATATTCGAGCATAACACCATATTTGGGAACATTTATCTTCATGGCCTTGGCAACAGCCATACCCTCTCTTGCAATGTTGAGGAAAAGGTCTTTTGCTCTGTTGTCCTTGAGAATTTCGCCGAGTGTTTTGCCTGTGATGCCTGCAACTGCATTTATGCAGGAGTTGATGATGAGCTTACTGTACTGCTGACGGTGAATTTCCATGGAAATCTTTGTGGGAAGCACTGTTCTGAGCATTTCAGCAAAAACTTCAAGTGTTCTGGGCTTTCTGCCGTCAAGCATACCGACATAGAATTCGCCCTTGCTTGTCATTGTTACATCGTTGACACCGTTTCTTGTGGCGCCGAAGCCTATCATGCAGCCAACAACCTTATCTCTGCCAACGATTTCGCCAAGCTCTTCTGTGAGTATGCCGTTCTGCATGCCAACAACAAGACCTTCGTCAGCCACTGCAGGAAGCATCATTTTTGCGCACTCAGCCATATGAGCATACTTTGTGGCAATAATAACGATATCAAATTTCTTGCCCTGAAGCTCTTCAACCGAGCTGTAGCAATCGAAATTTACATAGTGGTCGCCCTTTGCGCCGCGAAGATAAAAGCCTTCTGCTTTGATTTTTTCTTTTGAGGATTCACTGTGGCACATAATGCTCACATCATAACCTGCTTCTTTTAAAAGTACTGCAACGGTACCACCGATGGCACCTGCGCCTGCAACTATAATATTCATCTATTCATTCTCCTTAATATTTCATTCTTACTTTTTCAGCAAAGCACATTACATCCTTTATTTCAAGCACTGTGCCGTCATCGAGGATAGCCTTACCTGACATTCTGCCGAAAACCTGATGCTGGTCTGTTTCAATAACCTTAAGGCTGATCTTTGCAGCTCTGTCGATAACAGGCACAAAGTCCATTTCGAATCTTCCGTCACTTGAAGTGAAGGTCCACGGATCAGTGTATGAGCCGTTTTCAGGAAGATTGAATGTTACGTCGTCAAGCTTATGAGCCTTGCCGTCATAGAAAAGAATATTCTCTGAGGCTGCCGTTGTGTCACCGAAACCGTAACCTATATTAAAACCGAAGGGCTTGCCGTTTACCACAGCATTACCGCTGCCCCAGTACCATGTGTTATCATAAGTCCACACGCCTCTGCCCCAGTCAAGGGTACCAAAGTCAGTTTCAGGGTTGAATTCATAGCGTACACCGTCAAACTCAGCATAGCCTGAAGCTCTCATGCAGTTGATTTTCTGATTATAATAAAAGGCTTTTTTGTCCTCTTTCCAGGGAGTTGCTATAACCATTGTGTCCATGGGAGGCTGTGAAAGAGTAATGTCAACCTTAAGTGACTTTCCATCTTTAAAATCTCTGTATTCGCCGAAAATGTGCCTTGTGTCACCTGTCTTGATAAAATCAAGGTCAAGCTTCTTATCGTGATAACGCACATCGCCTTCGTCTGAGGTACGGGGAAGCTTCAACTTGCCCATCGGGAAGAAGTTGAGAATTGAGCTTGTCTGCTCCCAGGGATTCTTATCATCAAAAACAAGTAAAGACGCTGACTGCATACCGATATATCCGTCATCGGAAATTGTAAATGCAACAGCATGCTTGTCTGCTAAAATAAGATAATAATCCCATTCCTTGATTTTAAGCTTGGGTGCAGCAATTGCTTCTCTGTTATAGGTCTGGATAAGGCTTTTTGACCA